>NHDG01000011.1 GCA_002167285.1 Planctomycetia bacterium TMED53 | reverse complement strand
AGGGATGGCAATTTGTTGCGAAGCGATAGGCTTCAAATCAAAGAAAAAGACAGGCAGCCGGCGTTATTCCTCTTCCAGCACACCAAAAACAACGAAAATCCGACTGCCTGAAATCAAATTTCCTTCTTCGAGGGCTCTGAGAACCCATAGAAGAGTGCCATCTGCGACAAAATTGTGCCAACCGGCACCAGTCCCCTCGTCAGCCCCCTTGGAGGGAGATATCCTTCTGACTTGCCCACGGGGCCGAAAAAGGCCCCATTGAGATTTCAGCATGGGGGTCATATGTGTGGTTTTTTCGGCGTCATCGGTAGCGACAACCCTGCGTGCCAGGAGATCTACGAAGCTCTTGTATGCCTTCAGCATAGAGGGCAAGACGCTGCCGGGATCGTGACCCATGACGAGCGCTTTCATTTGAAAAAAGGGAATGGCCTCGTTCGGGATGTATTCCGGATGAAAAACATGGAGCGCCTGATCGGCTCCGCAGGAATCGGACAGGTCCGATACCCGACCTTTGGCGCTTCGAATACTGAAGACGCCCAACCCTTCGTTGTGAATTACCCCTACGGCATCGCCATGGCTCACAATGGTAATGTCACGAATGGTGATGAAATCACCTCTTGGCTCTCACAACAGAAGCGCACCATCCTCCACTCTAGCTGTGATGTCGAATTGATCTTGTTCACTTTGGCGGTAGAGCTCTCAGAAATCGGAGGCTTGGAACCGGACCACGAAGCGGTCTTCAAAGCACTGGAGCAGGTTCTCGAACGGGTGAAGGGTGCGTATTCCGTCACAGCACTAATCGCACGATTGGGAATGGTCGCCTTCAGGGATCCACACGGGATCCGCCCTCTGGTGATGGGCTACCGTGACAATGCAGATGGCTCCAGATCATGGGCATGCGCCTCTGAAAATATCCCCCTTGAGATTCAGGGGTATTCAGGGATTGAAAATGTGAACGCCGGTGAAGCGGTGATCTTTATCCCGGGACAAGATCCTATCAGGCGCCAATTGGTTAAAAGTGCACACAATCCTTGCATCTTTGAGCACGTCTACTTTGCTCGACCAGACAGCGTTCTCGACGAGGTCAGTGTCTACGAATCCAGGCGGCAACTAGGCCGTAATCTGGGAGAGAGTTGGAAGAAACTGAATCTCAACGCAGATGTAGTCATCCCCGTACCAGACAGTGCCTGTACCGCTGCGAGTACCATGGCGGATACCATCGGCGTTGAATACCGAGAAGGCCTCGTCAAAAACAGGTACATCGGCAGAACCTTTATCATGCCAGGGCAAACCGCAAGAACCTCTGGAGTCAGAAGAAAACTCAATGCGATACGCAGCGAGTTTGAAGGTAAAGATGTCCTACTGGTCGATGACAGCGTCGTTAGGGGAACCACATCGCGGCAGATCGTTGAACTTGCAAGAGCGGCAGGAGCTCGAAAAGTATTCTTTGCGTCCTGCTCTCCTCCTGTGCAATTTCCGTGCGTTTATGGAGTTGACATGTCAACCCGTGCGGAACTTATCGCTTGCGAGAAAACAGAGAAACAGATCGCCGAAGCGATCGGTGCAGATGCGATGATTTACCAAACCGTCGAGGGATTACGTGAAGCCATCAAATCTTCCGGATCAGATCTGCATTACTGCGCAGCATGCTTTGATGGGAAATACCCCACTCCGGATGTCACCGCCTCGACACTCTCATGTATCGAAGCCCACCGACTGGGAGAACAAAAAAGAATCGCCGAATCTCACACTGCCGACGCCCATGGATAAGGCTCAACTGGGTAAGACTCAACTGAGCAATGCCCATTTGGTTTGATGTGAACGATGATTTTTCCGCTTGGTACAGATAGAATAGATCCTGCAAGCCGTATTCCTGCTTGCCGTTTTTCATATCCTGCTCGGCTTTTCTTCCTCTGGGGATTCAAGTACAGGATTAAAAGTTATAAAATTCAGTTTATCGCAACGGATAGGGTTCTACCCAAGAACCTAATTTAATCCAGGAGGATCATTGCTCGCTTCTATTGGGATCGCTCTGACCCCTACGATCTTATGTGCAATGGTCGGAATGGTGGTTCTAGCCGCCCTCGATCAAAGCCCTGAGCTGGCTCGGAGAAAAAGAACCCGATCTCTGCTTCTGTGCATCCTCATCGTCAGCTTTACGGTCCTGTGCTTTATTCTGCTGAAAATACGACCAGGCCTGCCGGCGATGGGGCTCTTAGCCATCTCTGCCCTGGCATTTATGACCCCCGCATATTTGCGATTGAGAAATCCAGATAAATACCGCAAGGACGATCGTAGCCCATGGCTCTGGCGCTTGAGGACACACATTCCTCATCGAAGTGCGAGTAACTACTTAAGTAGGCTTGAGAAACTAGAACAGAAACTGAAATTGCGCCCGCTCGACCCGATCCTCAATTTACAAGCGCTGGAACTCGCACTCCGCTGTAACGAAAACAATCGCGCACTATTCCACTGTCATGTTCTCGATGAAGTACTCTCATCCGGGTCTGCTCATGAACACGTACTTCGCAATCAGATCTTCATCCTCAGCCATCGCCAAAGGCGCCACGAAGACGCTGAAAATGTGATTCAAAGACTCGAAAAACTCTACCCTGTTGAATATCGACATGACGAGCCTCCCCGAAGAGAGGGATCCTCAACCTCTTCCGGTGAAAATGAAAGCGGCCAATCTCTTTGAACTCAAATCGATTAGGCGCGTGGCTCATTGACAGGGTGCTGCACCTGACCCTCGAGAAGAAAAGCTGCGACCTGCTGGGCTGATTGCAATCCCACATTGTCCTGAGCCTCTACCGTCGAAGCACCCAGGTGCGGAGTACACAAGATCGCGGGGTGACTGCGAAGGGGATCATCTTCTGCGGGTGGCTCTTCGACAAAGACGTCGAGGCCTGCAGCAGCAACTTGCCCCGAATCAACGGCTCTGATCAGGGCAGCTGAATCGATCACTGGGCCGCGGCTGACATTGACGATCCGTACGCCCTTCTTGCACCCTCCCAAGAACTCGTCATTGACCATACCCCGTGTTTGATCATTTAAAGGTGGGTGCAGCGAGATGAAATCTGCTTCGGGAAGGGCGGAATCCAATGCTGAATGGCTCGCTCCGTTGGCTTCGCAAACTGCCGCATCGACAAATGGGTCACAACCGATGACCTTCATGCCCAATGCATTTGCCTTGCGGCAAACCCGCTGTCCAATTTTGCCCATTCCAACGACGACGAGAGTCTTACCCTCAAGCTCGACACCGACCAGCGCTTTACGATCCCAGCCACCTTGTGTCATTCCAAGATGCCCCTGACCAACATTACGTGCGACAGCGAACATCAACGCGATGGCATGTTCAGCGGCAGCGTTCGAGTTTGCAGCAGGAGTATTCATGACCAACACTCCACGCTCAGCTGCGGCATCGCAGTCGATATTATCGACTCCTGCCCCAGCCCTGCAAATGCAGCGCAAATTTGCAGCTTGATCGAGGAGGTCTGAAGTGATTTGGGTTCCTGATCTCAGAATCCAACCGGAAATACTCGGCAGGCTCTCTTCGAGCTTGTCTCCTCCAACGATGACTTCAAGTCCAGCATTGCGCAGGATTTCTTCAGTCGCCGGGGGAAGAGGATCGGAGATCAATACTAGGCCATTTTGTGCAGACATGAGGCTTCCTTTTCGCAAGTTTCCTCAGAGTTGAATCAATCCTTGAAGCGACCGACACACAGACAAGCGTCATGGCCTCCGAAGCCGAAGGAGTTTGACAGGGCAACTTCAATTTGTGCTTCACGTGGTTCATTGGGAACCGTATCGAGAGAACATTCCGGATCTGGATCGACCTGATTGATCGTTGCCGGAACCACACCTTCACGGATGCCGATCGCTGTCGCTGCCAGCTCAACGGCCCCCGATGCTCCCAAAAGATGCCCGACCTGAGACTTGGTCGAACTCATCATCACTGAATCCGCAGTTGCTCCCAAAAGCTGCCTGACCGCGGACTGCTCCATGACATCGTTCAGCGGGGTCGAGGTTCCATGGGCATTGATGTAGTTGACCTCAGAGGTGTCCCTTTGGGCATCTTCCAAAGCCTGACGCATCGCTTCCTTCGCCATGGCAGCTTCCGGATCAGGCGCAGTGATGTGATAGGCGTCATCCGTGGCTCCAAATCCGAGAACCTCACAGTAAATCTGCGCTCCGCGCCGGCGTGCATGTTCCAGTTCCTCGAACATGAACATTGCACCACCTTCACCCATCACAAATCCGTCACGGCTCGCCTGGAATGGCCTCATCGCCGTTTCAAATTCATCATTTCGGGTCGACATCGCTTTAAGGGCACAAAATCCTGCCACACTCAGTGGGGTGATGGCCGCTTCACTGCCCCCCACCAAAATGGCGTCGCAGCGATCAGCGCGAATCGAATCGAGGGCTACCCCCAAGGCGTGTTGGCTTGAGGCACACGCTGAAACAGTGGAGTAATTGATCCCTTTGAATCCGTGGGCGATCGCGATCTGACCCGCGGCCGCATTGGTAATCATTTTTGGTATGAAGAATGGCGAAACCCGATCAGGACCACGGTCCCTTAAAAGGGTGTACTGATCCTCCATCTCTTTGATTCCACCGATACCTGATCCGGTAATCACTCCGTATCGTTGAGGATTTCTGGAGGGATCGAGCCCACTGTCCTCGAGAGCTTCACCAGCTGTGAAAAGTGCAAACTGCGCGAAGCGATCGAGAAGCCTGGCCGTTTTGCGATCGATACGGGCAGAAGGATCAAAGTCCTTCACCTCCATCGCAAACCGAGTTCGGTAATCTTCTGGATCGAAATGGGTGATGGGGCCGACGCCATTGCGGCCCTCTAAAATACCATTCCAGAATGTAGCGAGGTCGTTCCCTATGGGAGCGACCACGCCGATTCCGGTGATGACAACTCTTTTCCTGCTCATCTGGATTTACCTCCGATGGCGCAGATCAAACCTTGTTGGAGTTGGCCTCAATATAAGCGATCGCATCGCCAACAGTCTTCAGACCTTCAGCCTCTTCATCAGGAATCTTGATCCCAAAGTTATCTTCGAGCTTCATGACCAACTCAACGATGTCGAGACTGTCTGCTCCAAGATCCGTTTGCAGAACGGCTTCGTCTTTGACCTTTTCCCGGTCCAATCCCAGTTCTTCAGCGATGATGTCCTTGACCTGATCTCCGACGCTCATCGAATCCTCCTTGTCGGTTTCCACCACGTGGATGAAAAATAGCTATTGGGATCCCGGTTATTCGGGATCAATCCCCAGGACCGCCCCATGGAACGAATCCCTGGGTAGATTCTAGGCGAACCCGCCAAATCGTCCAGCGAAGATTTGCACTAACAGGCTAATCCACCGTCTACCCGAAGAACCTCTCCGGTCACATATGAGGCCTGATCACTGGCGAGGAACATGACGGAAGCTGCCACCTCATCGGGAGTTCCAGATCTTCCGGCGGGGATTCGCCCCTCAATCGCTTCCCGAGCCTTTTCTGAGATTTCTGCCGACATATCCGTGGTAATCATTCCGGGGGCGACAGCATTTACGGTGATATTTCGGCTAGCGACCTCTTGGGCCAGGGATTTAACAAACCCGATCACCCCAGCCTTACTCGCAGCATAGTTTCCTTGCCCCGGATTTCCGGTAAGGCCGATCACACTCGTGATAGCAATAATTCTGCCTGATCGTTTCTTAATCATCGGGCGAATCACCTCACGGGCGCACAGAAAAGTTCCTCGAAGATTGGTCGCTAAGACATCGTCCCAATCTTCATCCTTGGTCGCCATCACCAACTTGTCTCGTGTAATTCCAGCGTTGGCAACCAGGACATCCACCCCGCCCAACAACTCGGCAGCAGCCGGGAAAAACTCACTGACACTTGTCGAGTCAGCAATATCCAGGGCGAGCCCATGGACGTCTCCATCGATCTCTGCGGCGACCTGCGCAGCCTGTTCAGCATTTCTACCGGAGAGCACGACTCTTGCTCCCGCTTCAGCAAATGCTGCTGCCACCGCTTTACCGATCCCGCGGGTTCCACCTGTGACGATGACTGATTTACCTTTGAAATCGAGCATCATGATAAGGTTCCTTCCAACAGTTCCTCGATGGACTCTTTCCCTAATACCGACTTCGTCGGCACTCCACGATCCACCTGTCGAACCAATCCTGCTACCACCTTGCCAGGACCAGGCTCTAGCACCTCTTCGACTCCTTCAGCGATCAGCTGACGCAAAATCGGTTCCCAAAGAACTGAAGATTCCACCTGTTGAATCAAGCCAGATCGGATCTCCTCCGGGTCAGAAACTCTGGCCCCACTGACGTTGGCATAAAATGGAATTTTTGGTTCCTGAATTTCAACTTCTGACAGAATCGGTCGCAGTTTATCTGTTGCTGAAGCCATCAGTGGAGAATGGTATGCACCCGCAACCTCCAGTGGGATCACACGACGAGCACCCTTCTCCTGGGCTTTTTCACCCGCCAAAGCGACTGCCGCCTTTTCACCACTGATTACGATTTGAGTCGCCGCGTTGACATTTGCAACAGCGACAACCCCTGCAGTCGCCGCTTCAGCGACCACTTCCCTGACCGCTTCCAAGTCGAGCCCCAAGATAGAAGCCATCGTTCCTTCTGTGCTCTCACACGCCTCCTGCATCGCTCGACCTCTAGCGATAACGACCTCCAGGGCGTCCTCAAAACGAAGGGCACCGCAGTGAACTAACGCACTGTATTCCCCTAGGGATAAACCGGCAGTAGCACGCGATTCTAGATGGTTCGAACCCCCATGCAGCTCGATCACTCGAAGTGTCGCCATCGAGGCAACAAAGATGGCGGGTTGGCAAATGTCTGTGGCGTTCAATGCTTCTTGGGGGCCATCGGTGCACAACCCTATAAGATCTTTACCCATCCTGTCACTGGCCAGTTCAAACAACTCGCGGGCAACTGGCTCAGATCCAAAGAGATCTGTGGCCATGCCAACAAACTGAGCACCCTGCCCAGGAAAGAGCAGTGCACGAACCGAATCTGTATGGGGACTGTTGGACATGGTTCCTCGCTATCAGTTCAGGGAAAAATGCAATCAGAACTAGGTCTGCTGCTCAGAGTTCCGATCGACCGATTCGATGCTCCCGTTCACCTCGCCCACCGCGCGAACCAAGTCTTCCTCGAATCTTGATTCAATCATCTTGCAGGTCCAGGTGATCGCATTGCAGATGGCTCTCTCATCACTTTTCCCATGACCGATGGTGCAGATTCCCTTGGGCCCCAAGAGTGGAGCACCGCCGTACTCTGCATAATCAAAGCGACTCGCGATCTTCTTCATGCCCATAGAGATCATCTCTTTAAAGGGCCCTAGATCGATTCCACCAACGGAGTCCTTGGAAAGCTCCGCTGCAATCGTCGAGAAGATAAATTCAGAAAGGCCCTCAGAGGATTTGAGAACGACATTTCCGGTAAAGCCATCACACACGATGACATCCACGGAAGTGTTAAAGAGATCATTTCCTTCGACGTTCCCCGCAAAGTTCAAACCGCTCTGAGTGAGCAACTCATGGGCCTCCTTGGCTAGGGTATGTCCCTTGTCCTGCTCTGACCCCACATTCAGCAAGCCGATACGGGGTGACTCGATGCCGTAAATCGAGCGTAAAAAGGTCGCAGACATTGCGGCATTGTGCAGGAGGTGGAGCGGCCTACTTTCGACGTTGGCTCCTCCATCACAAAGGATGACAGGGGTTTCCCCCCTCGGCATCGGCAGAGCAATCGCTGGGCGCCTGACCCCCTCGAGCATGCGTAACTGGATGGAACATGCAGCAACAAACGCACCTGTGTTCCCTGCTGAGAAGATCCCCTCTACAGTTCGATCCTTCTGCATCTGCACGATTCTTGACAGTGAAGAGTTGGGCTTGTTGCGCAACGCTTCAACTGGAGATTCCTCCATCAAAACCCACTCGGGGGTATGTTCAAAACGGAGTCGGTCATTGAGACCACCGCATGAATCGACCGCGGGCAAAACCTGATCTTCAGGCCCGACGAGAATCAGTTCGAGATCGGGATTATTTTCGAGAGCACGAAAAGCTCCCTGAATTGGTACGAGAGGGATTTTATCGCCGCCCATGGCGTCGACTGCGATAAGAGGCATGTCACTCCAACCCCATAGTTACAGGAACTCTGGTTACTGGAATCAAGGTCACTAAAAAGCTGGCTACTAGAATTCTTCCACTGCCAAGAGCGCACGTCCCCGATAAGTACCACACACGTCGCAAATACTGTGAGGCAGGGTCAGGGAATTACACCGGGTGCACTTGGTGTGAAGGATTGGCCTGACGGCATCGTGGGCCCTGCGCTTACGCTTACGGGCCTGGTTTGTTTTGCGCTGTGGGACTGCCATCGGTCTCGCTCCATCGTCTCTGGTACCTAAGCACCATCGTTTCCAAAAAATCGTCAACGGGGGACTCTACTGTGAAAACCAAGGGCTGAAAGGCTCCTTTGATAAGCGGTTTCCCAGTCGTATCCACGCCCGGACAAGCTTGGATGTTATGATTCACCCTGAAAATGGTCAAGGAGATCCAACAAGGTCACCCACCAATTCCAGTGAGCCCCTCCGCCAACTCTCCAGCCATGGCTGAAAGGGCGTCATCGAGCTTATCTAGCTCTTTACCGCCCGCCTGGGCCATTTCAGGGCGTCCACCACCACCGCCACCTAGGATACCGGCACCCACTTTGGCGATTTGGCCACAATGGATCTGACCCTTGGGGACTTCCTCAGAGGTTCCACAAATAAAGCGAACCCCCTCCTCCCCAGTCGAGGCGAGTAGGAAGGCTCGGAGCCCCTTCTTCCGTTTCAGTGAATCCGCCACCACCAGCAACTGGTCTTGAGGAGCATCACTCCAGTGGGCGACGACCACCTCTCCAGCTCCAGCCGAGATTCGTTGACCATGCCCAGATTCCAAATCTGAGAGCAGGTCACGTGTGGGCGCAGCCCCACCCTTACCTTCACGGAGTTGCCGATTTTCTTTTAGAACGGCGGTCAGTCGATCTTTCAATTCATCCCGGGAGCTCTTCAAGGTAAGCGCTATCTCCTGTAGCAAATCTTCATTCTCTCGCATACGGCGAGATCCTTCTTCGCCAGTCAATGCTTCAACCCGCCGTACACCTGAGGAAACACTGCCTTCAGCAGTAATCATCATGGGGCCGATCTCGCCAGTATGACCGCAGTGAATGCCGCCACAAAGCTCGATAGAGAAGTCTCCGATCTCGACCATGCGAACCCGGTCACCATACTTCTCGCCGAATAAAGCCATCGCTCCTCGGCTCTTCGCTTCTTCGATGGGAACCTCAGAATGAATGCAAACTTCTTGGTCAAGGAGGATCCAATCCTGGACGATGCCCTCAACCTCTCTCAGCTGCTCAGGCGATACTTTCTCATAATGGCTGATATCAAATCGAAGTCGATCGGGAGAAACCAGAGATCCTTTTTGCTGGACGTGATCACCCACCACTTGACGTAGAGCAGCGTGCAAAAGGTGAGTGGCGGTGTGATTCCTCTGAATATGCTGCCTACGCTGTAGATCAACACTAGCGTGAACAGTCTCTCCTGCTTGAAGGGCAGCAGCCTCGACCCCAGAGAGATCTACCGTATGGAAAAAGGTGCCCTGGCCATCCTTTTGGCAATCGATCACCGGGAGTCGATGATTCCCTATCTGGATCGTTCCTTTGTCAGCAACTTGCCCTCCGGACTCGGCGTAGAATGGCGTGCGATCGAGAACCAAAGTACCCCGATCCCCTTCGCCACTGCAGGAAAGCAAGCGTCCCTCTGCTTCTCCGGTGACGTAGCCAAGGAATTCTGTTTCGCCCCAATCCCCTGAGTGACCCGGTGAATCGCTGGATTGGACAGCGACCCCCACTTTGTTGCCAACCCTGCTGCGAGTGCGCTGCTCCTCCATGAGCTTTTCGAATCCTGGCCTATCCACCTCAAGTTCAACTTCTCTCGCCATCTGCTCCGTCAAGTCGATGGGAAAACCACATGAATCGTGGAGGAAAAAGGCCGCAGGTGCGGGGAAATGCTTCACCTTTGATTGCGCCATCTGAGCGACTTCTTCATCGAAGCGAGTCATTCCCGTTTTAAGAGTGCGCAAGAACTGCTCTTCCTCTTTAAAGATCAACTTCGTGATCAGCTCTTGACGCTCCAACAGCTCAGGAAAGGCTTCTCCCATCTCGGAAGAAAGAAGTGGAACCAACTCGTAGAGAAATGGTTTTTCCATCCCCAACTTGTAACCGTAACGGCTCGCTCTTCGCAAAATCCGGCGCAAGACGTATCCGCGTTCTTCATTCGAGGGAAATGCACCATCGGCGATGGCAAACGAAAGACTACGAATGTGGTCCGAGATCACCCGATGCGGGATTCCTTCAGGACCACTGCGCGGAGCGACCCCTGTGATCTCACCGATACCATCGATCAAGGTGGCCAAGAGGTCTGTTTCGTAAACGTCATCCTTGTCCTGCATGATCATGGTAATGCGCTCAAGGCCCATCCCCGTGTCGATACTTGGCTTTGGCAAGGCGATACGATCTCCCGGCCCCCTCTGCTCGAACTGCATGAAGACTAAGTTCCAAATCTCCATCCAGCGATCGCAGTCACAGACACCGAGGGCGCAGTCGGAGCCACACGAACGTGCCTCGCCCCGATCTACATGAAGCTCTGAACATGGTCCACAGGGCCCCGTATCCCCCATCGACCAAAAGTTGTCCTTGACGCCAAGACCGACGATTCGGTCTGCGGATACTCCAACGTGATCACGCCAGATCTCTCGAGCTTCGTCATCATCTTCATAAACAGAAATCCATAAAAGATCGGCATCGATACCATATCGCTCAGTGATCAATTCCCACGCCCAGCTGCAAGCTTCCTTCTTGAAATAGTCGCCAAAGGAGAAATTCCCCAGCATTTCAAAAAAGGTCAGGTGACGGGCGGTGTAACCGACATTTTCCAAGTCATTGTGCTTCCCCCCCGCACGGATGCATTTCTGAGAGGAGCACGCCCGAGGAATTTCACGGGTCTCCTGACCAGTGAAGACTCCTTTGAATTGGTTCATACCAGCATTGGTGAAGAGCAAGGTGGGATCTTCATGGGGAACCACCGGACTCGAGATCACACGCTCGTGACCGAGTGATTCAAAGTAATCGAGAAACAAGCTGCGGATCTCTTTTACTCGCATGAGTTCTGCTCTTCCCGAGAAACGCATCTCAATAGCGCTTCTATCAGTGCGACTTCTTCAACTCTTGGTGAGGAGACCTCTTGTCACCTCTTCCAAACGGCAAGGAAAACTTATCGCCCTCTTCAGATGATCTGCGGGATTTCCACCGAGTCCAATTCCAGCATGTTCTTGTAGGACTCAAAGCGATCCTGAAGATCTTCAGCGTTGATCTCCTTCAACCCTTCTACGCCAAATCCTTGACAGCAGAAGGATGCCGTAACAGTTCCCCAAGCCACCGCAACCTTGATTCCAGTAAGGTCGGTGCGGCCACTCTTCATCAAACAACCCATCAATCCTCCCGCAAAGGAATCGCCGGCTCCGGTGGGATCGACGACAGATGCAAGTGGAAGAGCAGGCAAGGTGACTTCTCCACCCTCATGGGAGATCATCGCACCATGCTGACCGCGCTTGATGATCACGTAGCGTGGTCCCATCGAACGAATCTTGCGCCCCGCCAAGACGACGTTCTTCTCACCTGACAACTGCTGTGATTCCTCGTCATTGAGAACGAGCGCATCGACCCTGGCGAGAAGCGATTCGAGATCCGGCCGCGCGATATCGATCCACAGGTCCATCGTATCCACAACCGTAAATGGTGAGGCGGATACTTGGTCAAGGACACTCGCCTGCGTCACTGGTGCACCATTCCCAAGGAACAGAAAACCGGTGTCTCTGTATGTCGCGGGAAGATCAGGCTTAAAGTTTTCGAAAACATTCAAATCGACGCTGAGCGTCTCTCTGTGATCCATGTCATCAAAGTATTTCCCGGACCAGCGGAAGGTCGATCCTCCCTCGACCACTTCCAATCCGTCGAGGCAGATCCCCCTCGAGGAAAGAAGTTGCCGATGGCTATCGGGGAAATCTTCTCCAACGACTCCAACCAAGCGTACTTCTCCGAAGTAGGATGCAGCCATCGAGAAATGAACTGCTGAACCTCCAAGGGCATTTTCCAATGCTCCATTAGGAGTTTCGATACTGTCGAATGCGACACTGCCTACCACTACAAGGGACATGTCAGTCCTCTCCAGGATCTTTGATCCTGTAGCATCAAGAGTCTTCTTCATCCTCGACCATCTCATCTTCCGCAAGACGATCGGTCACCTCTTTGACGCGCATCTCTGCGCGTTTGAGACGCTCCCCACAAATCTTTAGGAGCTCTGCCGCCCTCTCGACATCGTCCGCCAAGGCATCGACATCGACTTCACGGGAATCTTCGATTCTGTCGAGGATAGAATCGATTTCTTCCGTGGCTTCCAGGTAACTGGGTTGCTTCTTTTTAGCAGCCATCACCCTCTCACTCCCCTTGGTCGATCGAATCAGAACCGACGGCCCCGCGCCGCCGCCGATCGTCGCCCGATTCTTGGTTCACATCCTCAATTCACAATCGAAATGCCAGTTTATCGCTCCAAAGCACCAGGGAACAGCTCCACCGCGTCAAAGATCCAAATCTTTCGAGGCTTTAGCGACAGCAGTTATTCGACCCGGGCGTCCACCGATCCATCCTTCAGACGGATATGGATCATATCTCCGGAATCCACATCCTCAGTCTCTCTGACCGTTTTCCCTTTGGAGTTTTTGATCCAGGCGAAACCGCGGCCGAGGATATTTTTGGGGTCGGCGGACTGATTTCTGCGTTGGCGCATCTCATGCCGCTCCCAATCCCGCTCAAATCGACTGGCTGATCCGGCCTTCATTCTTGCCCGCCAATTCGCGAGAGCTTCACGGTGGTCAGCCAGCTTCTTTTTCACCGCAGTTTGCAATCGCTGGATACGACCGTTGCGATTGATCGATTCCAACTGGGTGCACGCCGAAGTTCTCGACCGCCACAAGCTCACTCGATGAAGGAGCGCAACCTTCTCCTGGCGCACGGCCCGAGTCATCTGGCGGTGACAGCGCAACCCTTGGGATTTGCGCCTTTCATCGGCAGCAGCCATCGATCTCGCGGATCTCAATCGCAACAAATTCCGATCGTCACGAAGTCGCTTCTGTTCTCCCTCGATCAAACCCTGGGCACGGTCAGAAATTGCGGCGGCAGAATCGAGAATGGCATCCCATGACTCTTCGACTTTGGAAACCAAATACTGACCCACCGCGGTGGGAGTCTTTTCAGAGTGAGCGAGCTCATCCAGAACGGATCTGTCAGCATGATGGCCGATACCGACGACGACTTTGACCGGGTGAAGGGCAACCGCACGGGCCAAATCCAAGGTATCAAACGCCATCAAGTCGGTTTTTGAGCCACCTCCCCGAATCACAACGACCACATCGAAATCATTGAATCGCCGAGAAAAATACTCGAGGGCTCGCAATAGATCCTGCTCTGCCAAATCCCCCTGAACCCTAGCTCCGTGAAGGCTCACTTCGAAGGCAAATCCGGAGACTTCCAATTCGTCGATAAAGTCCTTCCAAGCATCGCTTCCTGGACTCGTCACGACGCCGACCCTGAGAGGAACTGGAGGCATCTCAAGATCGAGATTCTCGCGGTCAATTCCGAGACGACGAATCTCGGCGAGGATTTCTTCACGCCTTCTTGCCAGCTCTCCCAAGGTGAAATCGGGGTCGATCTCTTCGACGATGACCTGGTACTGACCCCGATCCACGTATAAGTCGAGGCTTACCCTGACACGAATCTTGAGCCCATCCTCCAGGGGAGTGCCATTCTCCTCGAGTCTCCGAAATGAAGCATCATTTCGAAAACTCCACATCACCGCCGATACTTCGGCAAGGGGGCCAGATTCACCCTTTTCAACGAGGCGGAAGAAGAGATGGGCAGAAGAGCCGCTCTTCTCCAAACTACGATCGGCGCCCACCACCTCACCTTGTAACCAAAGAGTTCCGGGGAAACCGTGGCGAATTGCGGCGCGCACTTCATGGTTCAACCGTGATACGGACCAATCCGTGGTCGAACCCTCTCCTCCGACTTCAGAAGTTTCATTCACCTGGTTCGAAGCAAGGGTCAGACCGGCGATTCCTTCGATTTCTCCGTTGAGCAGTTTTTCAACTTCTGGAGCCGCTTCGAATCCGAGAGGGAGAAGCCTGCGCCCTGCTTCCCCAACACTGGCTACGGGGATCGACCAAAACTTGTCTTCACGGTGCCATTGGCGACCGCCAATCAGTTTCACCTCGGCGAGCAGCATTGGGTCATAGGGGAAGCGGATACGAATGCGGCCCTTTTCAGCCCACCAATCCAAGATCTTCATCGACCTTCTCCCCTCGCTCGCTGGACCATGCCCCCTCTCCGGGCTAACATCCACCATCGAGTTTGAGTTCAACAGATTTAACCTCTAGCCCCGGAAACGGTCCGGGACCCCCAACGATGTCCCAAGATCGCCACCAGTCAATGGCAGCGAAGCAACGAAATTGGGGCGATCTGTTGGGGAATTAAGAACTGGGAGCAAGGAGAGAATGTCCAATATGGATCCCAACCCCACCGCGACTGGTGACGCAGGCCTGCGCATGATCCGCAGAGCTCTCGTCACCGTCAGCGATAAATCAGGTGTCGTCGATTTTTGTCAGCAACTGGTCTCGCTGGGGATCGAAATCCTCTCCACGGGTGGAACTGCCAAAACCCTGCGCGATGCAGGGATTCCAGTTCGCCCCGTAGAAAATGTCACTGGATTCCCCGAGATGATGGACGGGCGCATCAAAACACTGCACCCACGCATTCACGGTGGCTTGCTGGCCCGACGCTCAGTCGCTGGCGATCTGGAATCGTGCGATGAGTACGGCATCCCTCCTATCGATCTACTCGTCGTCAATCTCTACCCATTCGAAAGAACCGCGGCTTCAGGCGCATCCTTTGCTGACACCATCGAACAGATCGACATCGGTGGCCCGGCGATGGTTCGAGCCGCTGCAAAAAATCATCCGGATGTGGCAGTGGTCGTCGATCCGGAGAGTTACCCGGCATTGATTCACGAACTTCAGGAGAACAGTGGCCAGCTAGAAGAAGACACTCGTAATCGGCTCGCACTTGAGGCATTTCGCAGAACGGCTGCCTACGATGCTTCCATCTCCAATTGGCTCGGTCAGCAACTGGAGGGTCCCTTTCCTGCCACAGTCACCGAACAGTGGTATCAGGTTGGCGGCTTGAGATATGGTGAAAACCCGCACCAAGAGGCTGCTTGGTACCAGCGTAATGACGGCGACAGTTTCTCTATTGCAGAAGCGACTTGCCACGGCGGTAAAGAGCTCTCCTACAACAACATCCTCGATGCTGCAGCGGCGATCGACTGCTGCCGTGGCCTCGAAGGAACTGCCGCTGTCATCGTCAAACACTGCCTCCCTTGCGGCGCAGCAGAAGCAAACTCCCTCGACGAGGCCTTTGACGCGGCCCTCGCCGGAGATCCCGTCAGTGCATTCGGGGGGATCTTGGCGCTCTCTGAGCCGCTGAAGGTCGACCTTGCCCGTCGGATCAGTACTCCTGATCACTTCTTTGAGGTGATCCACGCTCCCGGCTTCGAAGAGGGGAGCATCGAAGCGCTTCAAAAGGGCGCGAAATGGGGCTCCTCATGCAGAATCCTCGAAGGAGGCTTCTTCGCAGACCAAGCGGCACTCCCCATCGAAGCTCGAGCAGTCCCTGGAGCGATGCTTCTGCAAACCCGCGACATTCCCACTCGAACCCGTGAAGACTACGAAGTCGTCACCGACAGAGCCCCCACCGAAGAAGAGTGGCGGGATCTGCTCTTCGGCTGGCGGGTGCTACCCCATGTCCGTTCAAATGGCATCCTCCTCGCCGAATCGACCGCAGTAGTCGGAGTCGGAGCAGGCCAACCCAGCCGCGTCGACGCCGTTCATATCGCCTGTCGCAAAGCAGGAGAAAAGACCAAGGGATCTTCACTCTCTTCCGATGCGTTTTTCCCTTTCCCGGATGGTGTTGAAGCTGCCATCGAAGCAGGTGTCACAGCGGTCATCCAACCGGGAGGTTCACGCAGGGATGGGGAGGTCATCGAAGTGGCCAACAAAGCGGGTATCACCATGGTATTCACGGGCGAAAGACACTTCCGGCACTAGGAGTCGAATGAAATCATTCATCGCCTTTTTGAAAGCTGTTCGATTCCTGTGGATCTCCCTGTACTGGATCTGCCTCATCGTCCTGATCGGATTCTACGATTGGGTGACGACAAACTTGATCAGCAGCGAAGGCTTCTTCCGCGTCATTGGCGCGCTGTTCCTCGGCGGGTTGCTGATGGAGCATTACCTGGGGGTCCTCACCCGCAAGCGCCAGAGCATCATGGCTCGTTCCCTGATTCAACTACAGCCAGGAATGCGCCACGATGGAGCGGTCAGTATCCTGATCAATGCTTTGGAAAATGCAGAACCGGAAACCGCCAAGACGGTCCATAAGGAGCTTGTGCGTCTGACCGGCCAGGATTTCGGTCACGACGCCACCCAATGGAGAGGCTGGCTTCGGCGTCAGGAACATAAGGTTCAGGGTTCCCCCCTGCTTGCCAATGCCCCCAATGACGCTCACACCGGAGATGATTCCCTCTCAGCAGGAGGAGAGGCTGAATCCAAATGAATGGATTTGAATCCCCTCCTGACCCCCTCGGGGCCTCCCCAATGCCCAGCGATCCAGGATCGGATGGAACCACCCAGGAGGGCTCGAAGGATTCCGCAGCGTCTATGAGCCCAATGAAGCGGCTGATCCTCGAAGTACTCCTCGTCATAGGCATCGCATTTCCCTTGGCGTTGGTCCTCCACACCTTTGTGACCCAAGTCTATGCCATCAGTGGTCACTCCATGGAACCGACCCTCTTTGACGGGGAAAGGGTCATGGTCGACAAGGTCAGCCCTGCTATTTCGGAAATCTCCCGGGGAGACCTCATCATCTTCGCATCCCCTGAAGACGATTCAAAAAATCTGATCAAGCGAGTCATCGGCCTCGCCGGTGACAAAATTGAGTTGATCGGTGAGGTGGTCTACATCAACGACAAACCTCTGCGAGAAAGTTACACTCGGCGCACGATCTTTCCCCAAAAACCGGGGGAATCGATCATCGTTGAAGACGGTTTCATGTTCGTCCTCGGCGACAACCGCCCCCAAAGTCGTGACAGCCGCGACTTCGGCACCGTCTCCGTCGATCAGGTCAAAGGCAAAGTCTTGCTGAGGCTATGGCCCCTGGATGCCCTGAAGTTGTTCTAGCCATCATTTTCACCAACAAAAAAAGGGTCTGTGCTCTTTGAGCACAGACCCTTTTTTGTCACTGTCTTCAGCTTCTTCTAAAAGTTCCAGTAGGTTTGAGCGTAGAAGAAGTTAGTCGACTCGTAGACGTTCGTTAGCGAGCTGAACTTGGCCGCTCCAAACTCTACGTCGATACTCCCGAGGCGGTGGTCGAGAACTAGGTTGATCTCCTCACCCCAGTCTGGTCCCTGATCCGCTCTCAACTCATGGTAGGTCAACTCGACCCCGGTCTCACCGAGAACCGTACGGATACCAATGTAGGTGTCCTTGACGTTACTCGTTCCGATGATATCGCTGATTCCATGGGTCCCGTGGGGGGTTCCAAAAGGAGAACGGAACTCTTCGATCCGGGTCGCCCCTGCTGAGGTACCCGTGGCCCGAATGTGGCCAGCCAGGAGAGTCATATCCCAAAGTCGCTCCCTGGGATCCAGGTCGTAGGTACCCTCGATGGCGTAGTAGAGGGAATCCAGTCTCTGAATGGCATCCAGATCACCGTTGTAACGGCGCCCCTCTTGAAGTGCGTACTCTACCGAGAAAGTGGCGTCGGGAATCAATCCCTCCCTCAAGGAGAAGGCGAATCCGTAAGTGTCCTCATGGGAGGCGCCAGGATCGGCGTTGCCATTTTCCGCAGCCAGAGCGGCGTTCGATTGGTCCGCACGGAAGGTCCACAGGAACAAGCTCGCCTCGACGAGGGGCAACTCATTGAGATCCACATGGATACCGTAAGCATGCTCACCTTCGTTATTCGCATCAGAAAAGTCACGGTCGATGGTCAGATGGTGAAAGTTGAAATCGACGGCTTCGTTGAGAAGGCTTCGGTGAAAGTGGTATCCGCCACTCGTTGCAGGCCCGAGGTTACTCCAGTCATCGGAGTGAATGATTCGGCCCTTATTGTAGGTTGGGAGCTCTGACTTACCGAACTCAAGATCCCAGCCGTCCATGAAACTGAGGTAAGGATGAATCTTGCCCACATCGTTGATCCTGAAATCAAGAACGTGCACGCGAAACTCGTCATGAACCTCTGACGTGTCGGAACCCTCGCTGAAGAAGCGTGAATCCCTCACCTTGAGACGCATATCGAGGAGGTCACTCAACTCCGTCTCGTAACCGAGCATTAAGCGTGAAAATCCTCGAGTCTGATCTCCCTCGGAAGCTGCGGGGGTTCTGCGCTCCCAGCGCAGGCGCAACTCGGCATCCAGATCAAAGGGCATTTGTGCCTGAACCAGATTCCCTGCAAAAACAGAGATCGCAAAGACGATAAGGAAAATCCCCTTGGGCATGATTGCTCCCTTTCTGACGTCAACCGGAGATTGCAGCGCTCACCAGCTCCGGAAACCTCCGGCCGGACCGAACTCCCCCGATCACGACTTCAGCTCACATCCTGCCCGGAATCCTCAATCTGTAAAGAGGAACCGGCAAGTTGATCGGTGAAGATCGTAAATCACCTGAATAAAAAAAAGAACGAGGACGCGCGCCGAAGGCGCACGTCCCCGCTCCGAGTCAAATCGAATTCGGGCCCCGGGAGATCTCCCGGAACGCGAAATCCTAGAATTCGTAGGAACTCTGCCAGTAAAGGTAGTCGACGTCGGTGAGTCCGGCATCGTCAGCGGAGAAGCTGGCGTAGCCCAGCTGACCGCAGGAGAAGTCCAGAATCAGATCGACTTCGGAACCCAGATCGGCACCGTCGGAATCACGAGCAATCGTGATGAAGTTCAAGGTCACTCCCATGCCATCGATCAGCGCGTCGGTCGAAACACCGATGGTGGTGTTGTCGAGGTCGGCACCGCTGAAGAGGTCGGTGATACCGTGGGTACCATGAGGATCATTATTGATTCCGGCCCAGGCGGCATCGGTCACGCTGTTGCTGAAGCTCAGGTTGAACTGGTCCAGAGCGTATCCCACGCTGATGGTGGTCAGAGTGCCGTCATCTCCGCCGGCATCGGCGTCGAAGGTGGCGTACTCAACGTCGATGTCGATGCCCATGAGAGCGTCGCCACCGAGGTTGTCAACGTTGAAGGCCATCCAGCTCGGATCAGCGGCACCACCAGCACTGCTGGCAGTAGCGTAGTAGAAACCGATGTCAGCAAATCCGGCCATGTCACCGAGGCCGAAGTTGAAGATCATGGCGCTGTCGTCGCTGTTGTCGTTACCACCCCAGCGGTAAAGATCGAAATCGACTCCACCCAGGTCGGTGCTAAGCATGAAACCGTCATGGTTGTTCGGTCCGGCTGCACCGTTGGACCAGTCGGCGGAGTTCACGACACGACCAGAACCAAGGTTCGGGTTGTTCATGCGTCCGATGTCCATGGACCAGCCACCGAGGAACCCAGCCATTGCGCCCATATCAGCGATACTGATGTAAGCCTGCTGGATGCTGTAGTTGTCATTAGTGTCAGTGGCACTGCTGAAGGCGTACCCGTGACGCACCTGACTCATGAAGCTGGTGTTGTCGTCGATCTTCGCTCCCAGGTTGATGTATGTCCTGGCAGTCAAACCATTGTCGAGGCCAGCGTCATCGCTGTACTCGTAACGAAGGCGAACGTCGCCACCCAGAGAAACGTGTCCGTCTGCAAAGGCCGCAGTCGGAACCAACATGGCCATAAGAAGGCCGAGCACGATGCTCTT
>NHDG01000010.1 GCA_002167285.1 Planctomycetia bacterium TMED53 | reverse complement strand
GACAGTGGTCACCCCACCGGCACGGGCACGGATCATTTCGGGGTTGTCAGGAACAATCGATTCAAGAGTGCGTAAACCCGGATTTGTCAGATAGACGTAATCGTGAAGGTCTGGAGATCCACCACCGGTGTGGTTGTGACACTCCACCAAACCTGGCACCAACCACAAATCTTTGTGCTCGATGACTCGGGCTCCCGCGGGAATTTTGACATCCTTCGATTTCCCGATTTCGGCGATCTTGCCATCTTTGACGATGACCGTGGCGTTGTTGATCACCCGATCGGCTTCGTCGAAGGTCACCACCTTGCCAACTTTAAATGCCAAAGTATCTCCATGGACCACCGTCAACGGAGTACAGAAGAGGAAGATCAGTAGAGTAAAGCAAATCTTGTTTGGCGAGATCCTCATCGGTGGACCTCCTCTCCATTGACAAAGACCCTTTCAAGACGACTTCCCGCCTCGAAGGGGTGCCCTTTCCAAATCAGAAGATCAGCATCCATTCCTGGCTGAATGCTGCCGATCCTATCGTGGGCTCCAACGACGTGTGCAGCTCCCGTTGTCAGTGCAGAGAGTGCAGCGTCCGGAGCCATGCCATTCGCCACTTCATTCCAGACTCGGAATGGCAAACGACGAGCCCCATCACCCGCCGAGCTCTTAAAGCCAACGGTGATGCCTGATCTACCCAGGTAAGTAGACGGCATGTAAGAGACGTCAGCGGCTTCGAAGCTCATCTCTTCAGGAAGCAAAACCGGAATCTTCTTTTCGATCAGAAGGTCCTTGTGAAATCTCATGTTTTCGTCGAGCTGAACTGCAAATGGAATCTCTTGCCCGGTGAAGTAATCGACAACTGCCGGCAAAGTATCGAATCCACTTACAGCCACGAGAACAGGAATCTTCTTTTCGTATACCGAGCGAATCGGCTCAAGATTGGCACGCACCCTTGGCGGCATCGGCCTGCCATCGTCCGCCTGTTTCTTGCGACGAGTCACCTTGAAAGTCTTTGCTTCTTTACTCGTGCGAGTACCGGTAAGATCCGCCGAAAATGTCAGAATTGAGATCTTGCCGCTCAGAGAATCTTCACCGGTCAGCTCCGCCTCAATGCGAGGAGTATCGGGAAGATCACCATCGGGAACTTCGATCACCCCACTGAGGGTGGTTCCCTCAAGGGTCCCCGAAATCCGTACCGGGATCGGCGGCACCGGTTCAACGACCCGGCCTTCCCACTCTGATCCAGTCAGCGTGATCGAAATTGTCGCGGTCTCCGGTTCAGGAATTGGACCTCCACTGACGGTCAACTCCCAGATCCCTGTCAGCGGGTCATCCAACCCCTCTTCCTGGACCTTCTCTACTTCTTCCTCTTTGCTCTTTTCAATCTTCTCACCGGCAGCCTTTTTCTTCTTCCACTCAGCAAGATCCTTTTCGTACTTCTGCCAACTCTCTAAATATTTTTTGCCCTGATCAAAGAGTCGACGAGTTGCACCAAAACCTGAATCAGAGATTTCCAGGAGCAACAGTGAATAATCGTCAGCGATACGATGTGCACGACTGGATCCAGACGTCTTTGCCAAGACTCCGATGCCAGATCCTCTTTGCAAACGGCGAGGCGCCATCAACTGAGTCGTGATCCCGGCAAGCGCGACACTGTGTTCACGCAAACCGGTCACACCGAGCAAACGGTGTAAGCGATCACCGGTCCCCATCGACGCCGTCTCACCATCCAGTCCCAAATGCCCGTAACAATCGATGAATCCTGGAGCAAGGAAGCTTCCACTTCCTCCCTGGATGATCTGGCAATGAGGAGGATGCGAAACTTTGCGGCCGACAGCAGTGATCTTTCCATCTTCCACCAAAACTTGTCCGTGGGAGATCTGTTCTTGCGGAGAGATCCAAATCGTGTCCGCACTGATCACCTTTGCACTTTTCTCCTCTGGCTGCCAAGCCCTGAGACCATCGACAAAAACCTCGAGGGGTCTCGCGTGGATCTCCCAAGGGGCATCATTCCAAATGACGATATCCGCATCCGCACCGGCTTCGAGATGGCCAACGCGGTCAGCAACTCCAAGGATGCTTGCGGCATTATGAGTGACCCAAGGAATCACAGACTCAGGAGATTTCATGTGAGCGGCCGCTTCAGAGATGGCCCAACCCATCTGCGAGAGATCATTTCCCGGAGGAGCGAGAGCCCAACCCGGATCCCCATTCAGTTGTGGAAATCCGTAAGGCTTGAGAACCCCACCTGAAGGAATGTCTCCCTGAGGGCCATTCATACGCAGGACGACCGGCACCCCAGCATCAGCAAGTTGGTCTTTCAAACCAGAGTCTACAGAGTCGGTCACCAGGTAACCTTGGCGTCCCTCTGCAGCCAGCATCTGCAAGACGCTCTGGATGTCCGGCATCGATTCAACGGCAATCCGCAAGGGCGCTCCCGACTTCCAATGCTGAGCCAAGTGGCCATGAGCATTGGGGTCTTCCATCGCCTGACTGATGGCTTCCTGAAGGGCGAGCAATCGGTCGATACGGCTAGCCGGCCTTTGAGGAGCAGGAGGTTCGATTTGAACGTCACTGGAAGCGGGGAAGGGAATCTCCAAGAGCGGATCGGGACTATCGACTTGATCACGCAGAGAAATCGACAGATCTGAAGAATCGGACAATACGCGTTCCGAAGGAGCGCCGACCAATTTCGCCACCGCACCTTGACCAGACATGAGTCGGTGCTCTCCGGGATTGACGTGGATGGTTGTCACCCCAGTCTCAAGCAGGGGGCGGTGATCGCCGTAAGTGTTATAACCATCGACAGCACGATAAGCTGCGGAGATCGATTCTTGTCCCCGATGGGGACCGACAACTCCACTAGAGGCCGCCACCATTCCTGGAGTCACGTAGGCGTCGGGCCAGTGCAATATTGGTAGATCCCCCACCAATCCAGCAGAGACTTGCTGCCAAGTTCCACTCTCGGTAACGCGGCCGTCTCGAACGACGATGGCTCCATCGGCGATGGCTTTCTGCCCCGTATGCAGGTGTCCAGCACGGAGGACAAAATCGCCCCCCGCCATCGTCTCCTGTGCAGGAAGCAGCATCGCCAACGCAAAGAGCAGGTACCCGGTTAGCCGGGACCACTTGCCTTTCAGCATCCTAGAGCCCTCCCTTGTTCCCTGAATCCGGTTCAGGAGCAGGGGCGGGAGCCGGCTTTGGAGGTGCATCGCCACTTTTGCGATCCTTCTTCAGCGGCTCTGAACTTCCACCGGCCTCTCCATCGTCGGCCTTCTCCACTGCACCGCCTTTTTCACCCTTTTCAGCAGGTGGTTCCTCAGCGCTTTCTGCGGCAGTTCCCTCTCCGGAGAGAGGTTCACCCACGACTTCCGCTTCTGGAGCCTCTGGGAAGAGTCTCTCAAGGCGTGCATCCTTCTCGCGGTCATAGGCCAGAATTCCCTCGATCCAAACCTTTTGAACCCAAGAAGTCATCTCGAGAGGGTTGCCGGTCCACATGACGATGTTGGCCACTTTCCCCTTCTCGATGGATCCGTATTGATCCGCCACTCCACAGATCTCGGCGGCACCAAGGGTGATGGCGCGCAGAGCTTGCTCCTGAGACATCCCGCTCCGAACAAGGCGAGCGGCTTGGTAAGTCAGTAAATTTTCAGGAATGACGTTGCTACGACCGCTCTGAAGGGCGAACCGAATTCGCTTTCGACGCATCACTTCAGGGATGAAGGTCTCTTCCACATCGCCAGTGATGGCATCCCTTTCTCGATGGATCAGGTCACTGTCGAGAACGACGGGAACCTTTGCCGCAGCAATCTCATCCGCAGCCAAATGGGCGTCTCCCGAAAGCACGAGAACTGTACGGCCATTCCAGCCCCGCTTCTCGATCATCTCCAAAGCTGGAGCCACATCGGTCGCAGCACCGCAGTGAATCCAAGCACCCAACTTGCCGCCGTCAAGGTAGGCGAGGTGCCTGTGACGATCGTCGAGGTCCTCCTCGCGAATCAGTGCCTTTCCCTTCTCACGCGCCTCCGCGGGAGGAAGTGGATTCATTTCGTCACTGTTTTCCGCTTCTTGGTCGTAACGGGTTTCAGCGAGATTTTCGTGCCAACGATCAAACTCATTGAAGACTTCTCGCAATTCAGCACGCTGGCGAAGACGGTCGTATCCACCTTTCGGAGAGACGGACATCTTCATGGCGATTCCCGGCAAACGAGTCATCTCATCCGGAGACAAACCAATCGGATGTACGATTCGACTCACCCCTGCGACCACACAATTGTTTCCTTGCATCACGTGCACCGTCGAAATGCCATTACGAAGTGCGTTTTCAAAGAAGAAACGCGAAGGGTCGATGGCGTCGTAGACGTCCACAAATGGCGCAACAGACAAATTCTCGTTAGGGATATCCAGACCCGCCGGATTGTGGGCGTCCACCAATCCCGGGGCCAGAATCATACCGCTGCAATCCACCTCCATGGCGTCATAGGGGATTGCCATACTTCCATCACCCACAGCCTGAATGATCCCATTCTCGATCAGAATGGTTCCGTCGACGACGGGAGCACCCGAAACGGTGAGTATCTTTCCGCCCGTGAGTGCTACCTTGGGAGAAGATTGTGCCTCCAGCACTCCCTGCTGACCGAAGACGAGCAGAGCGATCGCCAGAGCCATAAGTTTATTCGTCAAGGTCGACATCTATTACCTCAGTTTCAATACTCCCACCTTGTAACTAGTGGGAGAAATCATCAGTTTCTCTCGTATGAAAGTACGCCGTCCAACATGACCTTATCGATCCGGGTCAATGCGGAGAATGGTGAGCCATTCCAGAAAACCAGATCAGCCCTGCGACCCGGTTCCAGAGTTCCCACCTCATCTTCGATTCCCAGCAGTTGGGCCGGGTACTGTGTCACCATCCGTAAAGCCTCTGCCGGATCGACCCCGTAACGGATCGCCAGCATTGCTTGACGGGCTAAGCCTTCTTCACCCCTGAGATCTTGAGCACTCAGAGCCATCGGTATCCCAGCTTCAGAAAGGGTCCTCGCCGTGTGCAATCGACGATTTCTCAACTCACTGGACCCTGCAATGATGCCACTGGGCTGATCGAAGATCGGCCCGAAGACCACTGGCGTGCCACTCTCCTTCAAGAGATCGACTCGCTTCCATGCCTCCACCGGATCTTCGAGAGTGAATGGAACACCAAATTCGTTAGCAAATCGGAATGCCGTCTCGATATCACTTCCAGTGCGCGCCTGTATCCGCATCGGAATCTCTCCAGCGAGGACGCCTTGCAACACCTTTGATGCGTCTGCTGAAGTCTTGTCCGCACCGGTAGGCTCCAAGCCACGGGCACGCAGCAATGCATCATAGAATGCTCTACGGAAAACCCAGCCAACCCCCATTCTTGAATCGGGACGACGGGTGTAGACCGAAACGAAGCCGCGGAAAGGGCTGCGGTTACGAGTGCCGTAGCGGTAAGTGTCACTTCCGACAACGGTTTTCACTGAACCGGTCCCCATGAAGCGGTCTGTCACCGGCCCACCAGTCTTCATCATTGCGCCACGTGATCCGATGACTGCAGATCCATCAGGACTGATGTAGACGGTCGTCACACCCTCTTTGAGCAAACGATCGAAGTCTTTCGATCCGTGATCGATTCCATCCATGATCTCAAATTGAGGAACCACCTCGCTCGACTGATCGGTGACGAGTCCACTTTCACCGGGAACCCCGGCAGCCATCGCCTCTCTCTTCAGTTCGAGGAGTTCCTCCTCCTCCTCCTCTTCTTCATCGTGGGCGTGAGCATGGGGGTCATGCTCCGGATATCCACAGAAGAGACAACTTTCATCTTTGCGGTGAAGTGTGACCGCAGGACAAACAGTACCGCAGGGACACACGTCACCACCGTGGTACTGATCTTCCATCCCCAATGCCCTGAGGATGGTTAAACGCGGATCCTCAGAGGGATAAAGGAGTGCATCCATGACGTCGATCTTGGCATTGGCATCGATCAAGCCTGGAGTCACTTCCGCCACTTCCAGGAGCTTGAGTCCATCAGGTGCACTACCTCCAGCAGTGACACTTTCAATCTTGCCGTCACGAATAACGATCAGAGCATCTTCGACAATCTGACCATTTCCGAGGTGGGCCTTCGCAGCTTTGACAGCGTACGAATCGACCGACTCTGTCACTTCTTCTGCAGAAACGACTGCATGGGCGAACACCACACAGAGGGCGAAGATCAAAAAGGTGTATTTGGTTTGAGAGTGATTCATTTTCTGACGCTCTCCATTTCTTCAACTGTTGTAGGAGCTGCAACTCGCATTCCCTCACCGCCACGCCATACATGGACGACCTGAGCTGCAGGATCGAGAGGGTCGCCGGAGAAGAGCACCAAATCCGCCCTACTCCCCGAAGCGATTTCACCGATGCCGAATGCTCCTGCGACCTTTGCCGGATTACTAAAAAGTGCCCGCCTGGCCGCTGCGACATCCATACCGGCTGCTACGGCCATCGCCGCACTTCCACGCAGATGGTCGGCAGGTCCCGCTGGAAGTCCTCCAGCGAAACTCAGCTCCACACCCTGCTGCGAAGCACGAACGGCCATCATCAAATGAGCACGACTTCCCCCTTCGAGAAGAGGTCCCACCACCATTTGCACAGGACCCTTTTGCTTCCCGAGAGCCTCGAGCAAATTGAGGGGTGAGCGCGCATCTCCTCCGGAATGAATAAACACCGGAATCGAACCTTGCGGCCAAGAGAGACTGAGGGCTTGCCTCAGATCGATTCCCTCAGCGACATATAGAATCCCGGGGGAATTGAGCGCTGCCGGCTTCGATGCAATCCAGTCACGCCAAATCGACAACAGAGAAGTTCTGCTCGTCGGCATACGATTGCTCGCCAGCACCGAATCTCCCAAGGCCATCATCATTTTTCCTTGGGCGAGTCTCGTGGCCTGATCAGAAGTGTGACAAAGGAAGGTCGCACTTCTGCCGTTCACGACACCCAAAGGCTGCGCCACCAATGTGGTGTAAAGAACACCGTGCTTAGCCGCCTCGTCGAGCCAAGGATCAGTACTATCGAAACTGCTGCCCGCATCGAGCTCTGTATCAAAGAGAACCGTCCCTGATCGCAAAGATCCAGGCTTGCCTGTGGTTCCCAATGCTCCCATCAAATCGTGGAGTCCAGGGGCCAGGACAGATCCCTCAGGAGCTCGGAAGATGCTCCATTCTCCATTTTCCTCGTCGATAGAATCGGCGGGAAGCAGCGCGCTAATGCTGCCATTCTCTTCCACTGCGACAGCCCAATTTTCTTCGATGTTCCCATCGGGAAGGACCACTGCTGCACCGGTGATCACCGTTGCCGGCTTGAAGATGGCAGGCTTCAAAGCCTCTGGCTCGCCAGCGTCAACGCCAGCCTGGACCCATTGGATCGCGCAGAGGGCCAGAAGTGGTAACAGCTGTTTGAAAGAGAGCGGAATCAATCCGCGAGTGTAGGTCGTATGAACCAGCATTAGAAACGTCCTCCTCTTGCAGCTGAAGACTCTTCCCAGACCACGTCTCCATCGATGATGACTTTCACAGGACGGGCAGCAGCGGCGGTCGCCGGGTTGTCGCTCCAAAGAACGATGTGCCTCTGTCCAGGTCTGAGCCAATCCCTGCGACTCTTTAAACCACGAAGGTCTGTGCTTTGCGCACTGACGAGAGCGGAGCCTTCAGCGAGCTTTCGAGTCATGCGCCAAAGACCCGAGCCTGACCCACCACTACCGATGACCCAGTCCAGATCATTCTCGTTGAGAACTTTGATGAGATTCTCTGAGCGGCGTGGAGCAGAACTGAGAACTCCCGGGCCATCAGCGGCAAGAGATCGGGCTGGCTGGTCGATGATGAAGGAAACATCCTCCAACTCTTTCAGATGATCGATGACCAACTCCGCCTCATCGGCACCGTGAATGATCGCATCCAAGTCATACATTTGGATCAACTCACAAGCATTGATGAGATCGGCAGACTTTCTCGCGGTGATCAATACGGGGATTTCATGATTGAGAGCGCGCAGCAGGATGTCAGAATTTGCATCCAGCCCGGGTCTTTGAGGTTTTTCTGGTGCGTCGTCAGAGTCATCCGACTTCTCTTTCTCTCCACCTGATTTCCCCTTGCCCTCTTCCTCCTCCTCACCGGAGGCCTTCTTCTCGAGCCATTTCTTCAGCTCTTCTAAGTACTCCTCAAGATCGGTCTCGTAGCTGTCGAGGCTATCTCTGCGCTCTTGCGCTCCTCGAAATGCCTCGACGATCTTGTCAAAGGAACGAATCCGGTTGACGGGTGAATTTGCGGCAAGGTTGATGCAAAGGGCTGCTTCTTCTTCGACGAGTTCTCCGTGCGCTCCGTTCCCTGAATTTTTCAGAGAGACCCAGCATGATCGGCCACTGATTCCCCCATCTCTGACAGGAACCAAGTGAACGCGGGTAACACCGGAAGCGAGAACCTCCTCAATGGCGTCTTTTGAGAAGCGGTCGAAGCCATCCCAACTCCACTGCCCTGCTTCGCCCGCACCCCCGACAGGAAGAGTCAAAACTGATGCGTGATCGACCAATCCGGCGGTTGCAAAGAGGCCCTTGGCATCGATCTTCTTCGACATCAGCGGAACATCTGCCGATTCAGAGATTTCGGTAATGCGGCCTCCCCGGATGGTGATCGTCAAATTCTCGACCGTCGATCCAGGTGAAACTGCACTGACTCCCTGGAGGACAACGGGGCGCTCAAACAACTGGCCGTGAACCCACCCGGGGGAGATCAGCACGATCAGGAGGAGCCAGGGAGTGATCGATTTCAAACTTCTTCGTGTCATACAGTTCGGCTCTTTTCTGGGTCAGAAACCTCTCCCCTTAGCAGAAGAGGCTTCCGAATCTTGGGCAATCTGACGATTCGATCCACCCGCGTCGCAAAACTTCAGTCAGCGACGACTGTGAATCCCATACCTTGCTTAGAAGATGTGCTCGACATCTCCTCAGCCTCAAAACGAACGTTCAGGGTAGGTCGATCGGGATAAAGATCCCGTAGACGCTTGAATACCCCGCAGAAAACTTCCGGCCTAATAAAGCTCAATGCGGTTCGCCTCAGCCCCCGCCCGAACCCCGTATTGGGGTTTCAAGACGAAATCAGCACAGCGATCACCCGCAATGACCTTCGACTCAGACCGGCTCTCGAATCAATTATTCCCCCACCCCAGAGGATCCGGCATCGGTTCCAGGGGTATCCCCACGTTATTCATCCCCGAATTTCCCGCAGGTCGACCTCCAGAATAACCACCAGAATCGGCCCACGAAACCCGTAGAGTCCTCCGATCTGCTCGCATTCTGCCAATTCAGGGTGCAAACTTGCCCCGGTAAGCTGGTTGAAGTAGGGGGTCCTCGAAAATTCCCCTCGCCAAGCTGGAAAGGACCTCGCCAAATGAACGATGGATTCCAATCCCCTCTGCGCGGAGCTGGTCTTTCTGAAGCTCACAGGACCCGTATCGGCCTCGCTGAGATGCTCCGTGGAGGAGTCATCATGGACGTCACCACTGCTGAAGAGGCTCACGTCGCCCAAGAATCGGGAGCGGTGGCTGTCATGGCGCTCGAGAGGGTTCCCTCCGATATCCGCCGCGATGGAGGTGTCGCCCGTATGTCACCGGTAGAAAAAGTTGAGGAGATCCAAAAGGTCTGCTCAATTCCGGTGATGGCAAAGGCCAGGATCGGCCACTTCGTCGAAGCGGAGATCCTCGAGTCTTTGGAGGTCGACTTCATCGACGAGTCAGAAGTTTTGACCCCCGCCGACCACGCCCATCACATCGACAAAAATCGATTCAAAGTCCCTTTCGTTTGTGGTGCAACAAACCTCGGAGAAGCTCTGCGCCGAATCGGTGAAGGTGCAGCGATGCTGAGAACGAAAGGCGAAGCTGGTACTGGTGATATCACCGAAGCGGTCCGTCACCTGAGAGCGATTCATTCTGAGATTCGGCGCTTGACCACTGCTCCCGAGGAAGAATGGATGACCCTCGCGAAGGATCATGGCGCTCCTTACTCCCTCGTCTGCCAAGTCGCTACCGAAGGTCGTCTGCCAGTTCCCAATTTTGCGGCTGGTGGGATTGCCACACCTGCAGATGCGGCCTTGGCGATGCGTCTCGGTGCAGAGGCGGTCTTCGTCGGTTCTGGTATCTTCAAATCGAAAGATCCGCTCAAAACAGCAAAAGCCATCGTCCATGCAACCGCACACTTCGAGGACGCGACGGAGATCGCCAATGCTTCGAGAGATCTCGGCGAAGCGATGCCTGGAATCGATGCGAGCAAGTTGCCGGAGGCAGAGCGACTTCAGGATCGCGGCTGGTAAACCTTGTCAGCGGTTCAAGCTGCCGTCCTCGCTCTGCAGGGATCCGTCGAGCCCCACCTGCGTTCACTACACGCGTCTGGGGTCGACCCTTCCGAGGTCCGCAAGCCGGAACATCTTGAAGAAATCAGCCACTTGGTCATCCCCGGTGGTGAAAGCACCACGCTGCATCACCTGCTCAAGCTACACGGTCTCGATCAGCTGATTCCTGATCGTGTGAGAGCGGGATCCCTCGCACTGATGGGGACCTGCGGCGGTGCGATTCTCATGGGCAAGAATCCTGATCAGTTCCCCCCCCGCTTCGAGTTGATAGACGTCGAAGTGGATCGCAACGCCTACGGTCGTCAAGTTCACTCGTTTATCGGCAAAGTGGAATGGGAATCGGGGCCAGGCCCCGGGAGCGGTGAAGGGGTTTTCATTCGAGCACCCCGTTTCTCCAAAATCGGTGACGATGTCAATATTCTCGCTCGCAAAGACGGAGAGGCGGTCGCTGTTCAACAGGATCGCTGTATTGCCTGCTGTTTTCACCCCGAGCTGACCTCCGATCCACGATTGCATCGCTGGTTCCTCGGAATCTGATTTCGACGAGCTCAAGAGTCGGGGCAGCAGATCTCTCGATTCATGGCCGCAAGGATTCGTAGAACTGCAACTGATCCTCCGTTGGCTGTTGCATGAATCGCTCGAAGTCTCGATAAAATGCTTCGACGGATTCGACTCCGCAATACTCTGTAACTGCAGTTCGCCAGCCTGACTTTTCTAACAGTGAATAAAAGCTGTCCCGGAATCCAGCCACGCTTCGGCCCGGTGAATTCCCAATCATGTAGGTCACTGCCCAACAACCCATGTCATAAGCTACCTGCCGGTGAAAGGGTCTCATCGCCGCAGGGAGGTCACGGGTGTACTCCATGTCGACCAATCCCTTGCCGAGGGCCATCGCTTCCAATGCGTTCTTGAGGGACCAGCGCATCGCTTGTCGTGGATCGACCCAGCCATTTTGTGCACCGAGCCAGACTTCGAAGAAAACCGCCCCACCTTCCATCAGCCAACCGGGAGCCTCCGGGTGGGAACATTGAAACACGTGAACATATTCATGGATGCCTCGCAGAGGCATGTCCGATTCCCCCCAAGCGTGAGCATTGATAAAAACCAACTCTGAGTAGGGAGGATCGGTATGAATCACCAAGGATTGATACGCCTCCATACCACCACTCGTAGCGACATCGAGCAATCTTTGCCCAGGCCCCCCAGCGCAATCTTCCTCATATCCCCGGGGAGCAGTGGCGCTTCTTGGCTCGCAATAATGGCGTAGAAAATCCTGCTTGGCAGCAGCGGAATCGGCGCCGTCCTCGGTTCGACCAAGGACGTAAACTCTGACCGGACCGAACTCTCCAAAGTAGTTCCGTGCGGCATCGATTCCTTCGGCGATGGCATGGCGATAAGCAGCAGGGTATCCCTCGAGGAGGATGTACTTCGGGGTTCCTGTCACCGCCTGAAGCGGTCCTCTTCGTAAACGCTCTTCGATCAGTTCCTGTGAAAACTCCCGTTGCTGGGGAGCCCAGCCCTGACACCCCGAACTGAGAATCAAGAGCAGTACTGAGAGCAGCGGTAATTTCCAGGATTTGGAGTTTCCAGACATGCTGAACATCTCTCCTCACTCATGCGCTTCAATTCGGTCCTGAGGAGCGGATCATCCGAGGAATCTCGAAGCCCTGCAACCCCCTCCGAAGTTGAGAGTCTTCCTTCTCACCCGTGAATATGACTAGAAAAGCGCTCCAGAAGGCGAGAAGATGGCAAACGTCAGGTGTGCGAAATCGCTGTGACCGAAGACCACCATTCCTTGCGAGGAGTAGAGCATGACAGACCAACACCTCTCTCAAACCGGGAAAACTGCACAACGCAGAATCGGAATCTTCGGTTGGGGTGTGATCGCCCCGGGCTGTGCCAATGTCGAGACATTCAAGGAAAAGCTCTACTCGGGTGGTTCATGGTTGCAGAACTTTGAAGACTTCGGCCCCAGTAATTTCCTTGTGGGAGAGCCCGATTTTGACTTTGAGAATTACCACTCCTGGATCGATGACCGTTTTCCACCAAATCGTTTTGGGCAACTCCAAAGCAAGATGGGAAAACCCACTCTGATGGCGGTCGGTAGTTTCGTTCAGTCTCTCCAGCAAAACCCCGGGATCGAAGAAACTTTGCAGGAACTTGGCAACGCGGCACATGTCTACGTCGGCACTGGACTGGGAGATTTGCCCACCATCTCCGAGGTCGCCATCACCGCTGACCGTGCCCAAAATCAATGGGATGCCTTCTGGGCAGCTGCTGAAAATTGCCCCGCCCGTGCAGCCTTCGAAGCAGGCGATGCAAGTCCGGACACTTTGGAGGGAATGCCAGAGGATCCGCAAAAGGTTGCAGCTGAATCTCGGGAAGAAGCGACCAGAGTTTGGAATCGCTACTGGGCAGAAAAATCGACAAGGCTCTCGGAGTATCTAGAAAAAAGTCGTGAAATTGAGGGTGAAAGTATCAGCGGTGAGGTGGAGAGCAACAAAGCCGCAGTCATCCGCGGCAAGATGAAAAAATCTGCCCAACTGCGAAAAGATTGGGGTGTCCCTCTGGAGCCCTGGAATGCTGTTTCACCCAACCTACTGTGGAACATTCACAGCTCTGTCGCGACCCAGATCACCATGATGGGGAAGATCACCGGCCCCAGCTTTTCGCCAGTCGCCGCTTGTTCGACCTTTGGTGTCGCTCTCAAATTAGGGATGGATGCCATCCAAAGAGGAGAAGCTGAGGCTGTCGTCATTGGCGCTTCCGATCCACCGCCACACCCAATGGTCGTTGGAGCCTTTAATGCCGCTCGGGTTCTTTCAAATGATGGCAAAGTCTCAAAGCCGTTGACTGGTTTGCGTGGCACCCATATCAGTGGTGGCTCCTGTATTTGGATCATCGGTGATCTGGAAAAGATGCAGGCTCGCGGATATCAGCCGTTGGGAATGGAACCGGTCGGAGTCGGCTTAACCTCCGATGCCGATCACATCATCACTCCGAGTGAGGAAGGCCCAACCGCCTCGATCCATTCCGCTTTGGAAGCCGCTGCAGTAGAGCCAGAATCGGTTTCGACATGGGATCTACACTGTACCGCCACACCCGGAGATTTTCTGGAAGTGGAAAACGCGCGCAAACTCTTCCCCGACCAAGTTCTGATGACCGCCCGCAAAGGCACCTTCGGCCATGGCATGGGAGTCTGCGGAGGCTGGGAACTGACCGCCCAGATGCTGGCGGGAGAATCGGGTAAAATCGCCCCCACTTCCCTGGAGGACGCCGAGATCAATCCACAAATCTCTGCAGTACACCGGAACTTTACAGGAACCGACACCGTCCCCATGCCTGAAGGCCTCGCTGGAAAATTGTCGATGGGAGTCGGTGGCATCAACGCTTGTGTCATCTGCCGTCCATTCGACGAATAATCCGGTAATTTGCCTCTAAATCACCGTTCCATAGAACTCCGCGGACTCAAACGACTTCCGAGAAGAGGAAGCATCGGATACCCTCGGGGTTTCAATCATGGTCTGGATCGTCATTTGCGCCATTCAGACATTTTTTGATCTTCCCCAGGGGAGATCTCCCCTGTCCTGAAGGATCAAGTCCAAGCAAGGAGAGCCCATGAAGTCGCCGCTGACCGGGATCCTGTTTTTGTTTATTTTGACACTCGTCGCCTGCCCACTACTTCCCGCTCAAGAGGAAGCACCTGCAAAGGGAAAGGGCCTTTCATGGGAGACCGATATTTCTGTCGCCATGAAAAAGGCAGAAATGGAAGGCAAAGACCTTCTCATCAACTTCACTGGCAGCGACTGGTGTGGTTGGTGCAAAAAGCTCGACAGCGAAGTCTTTTCAAAGCCCGATTTCGATGAAACCGCCGGCAAACAGTTCATCTACCTCTACCTCGACTTCCCGCAGGCTGAGGAGTTGAAGGCGAGGGTGGTTTCCCCAGAGCTGAACGACAAGCACCGTGACGAGATGGGGATTAACGGCTACCCCACCATCATTCTGGCAGATGCCAAAATGAGGCCCTACGGCAGAACCGGGTACCTTCCCGGTGGTCCGGAAGCCTACCTGAAAAATTTGAGTGAGCTTCGTACCGATGGAGAAAAACTCAAAAAGCTCCTCGCCGCAAAAGAAGAAGAAGCGGTCAAGATGCTCACCGATGTCTTTGGAGTCATGACCAAAAATGAGTTCCTCGGATTCCCGGGATACGCCAAGTACCTCGAGATGGCTGAGAAATCAGACAACGAAGAGTTGAAAAAGTTGGTCGCTTCGCACAAGGCCAGCATGCGTCTTAAAGAGCTCATGAATACCCGCGAGCCGGACTTCCCGACCCTTGTGGCATTCCTTACCGAAAATCCCACTGTCGGTGGCCCTGACGCCTTGAACGCCCTGTGGTTCTGCCAGCAGTGGCTCGTCGAGCAAGATCGTAAGCCGGAGGCGCGAAAGTTTCTTCAACGGATGCTTGCTGATCCATTGGTTGCCGAGAATCCCCAAGGAAAGAAGATGATTGAGCAGGCAATCCATAATCTCGATCACGCCGGGGGAAATCATGACCACGATGGAGATGGTATTCCTGACCACTAAACCCTGAAGTCAGCGCTTTAAAAATGGGAGGTGGATCCGGTGGATCCACCTCCCATTTTTTTGTGCATAGACACAATTGATCCAAACCCCGATCAATAACCGTTGATCAGCATTCTCGAAAGCTGCCAAATGGGTATGATGGGACTGAAGAGGGAGAAGATCGGTGTCGAAGTCAGCCAAACCAAAACCCGGTTGTGAAGGATATCGTCGTCCGGGTAATCGTGCCCCCGGTCGATCTGGGAAAAGGCGTGCCTGGGCACTTGGGTTCGTACACATTCTCATCGCTGGGCACCTGATCCACTGGTGGATCACAGGTAGAACCCTCTCCCCCATCGAACCTTCAGAAAGCATGTACACCCTCGAAAATGGGCAGGTCAATGCGGGCTTTATCTTTTTTGTAATCGCGATCTTATCGACCGCCATCCTCGGCCGGTGGTTTTGTGGTTGGGCATGTCACATGGTCGCACTGCAAGATCTATGCGGCTGGATGATGAAAAAGGTCGGCATCACGCCACGCCCTTTCCGCAGCCGATTGCTTTCGTTAGTGCCCTTCATCCTCGCCTTCTATATGTTCTTGTGGCCAACCTTTAAGAGGGAAGTTTTTCCCCTATTCGAATCGTTCATTCCAGGACTGCTGAGCTGGTTCACACCCGTCAAAGCCTGGCCCGGTTTCAGTAACCACCTCATGGTCACCAATTTCTGGGAGACCTTTCCTTCCGTCATCGTCTCGATACCTTTCTTCCTGATTTGCGGTTTCGTCGTCGTATATCTCCTGGGAGCAAAGGGTTTTTGCACTTACGGCTGCCCCTACGGAGCATTCTTCAATGTCGCAGATCGCGTCTCTCCGATGCGAATCGTTGCAGACATGTCTAAGTGTGAATCGTGTGGTTTGTGCACTGCCAATTGCACTTCGAATGTGCAGATATCTCGGGAAATCAAGGTTCACCAACAAGTTGTCGATCCGGGCTGCATGAAGTGCCTCGATTGCGTCGACGTTTGTCCCAACGGAGTTCTCTCCTTTGGAATGGGTAAGCCAGGCCTCCTTTCCAACAAAGATTTGGATGCGAAAAAGATTCAGCGCAAATCTCAGCTGTCATGGGTTGGAGAGATCAGCCTCGCCATCGTTTTCGCCTTGTCGTGGTTCAGTTGGCGCGGAGTCTACGAGCAAATCCCATTGTTGATGGCGACCGGAATCGCCCTGTCAGTCACCTTCCTCTCCTGGAAGGCTGCACAACTCATCTTCGATAAGGATGTCTCGTTACAACAGCGCCCCCTTCGTCGGGGAGGAAACTGGACTCGCAGTGGCGTGTGGGTCTTCACTCTCGCCGTCCTCAGCATTGCATTTACTGTCTCAGCCGGAAAATCACGTTGGGACCTACAGCAATCGACCCATTGGATGGAAAAGGTCGCAGTGAATCTGGACCAAGTGCTACTGCCTGGAAAACCACCGGTGCCGCAGGAAGCGGTAGACGCCTCCATCAAAGCCATCGCTTCCCTCAAACCACAGCTCTCCATCACTCGCGGAGGTTTTGCGCTCTTCGAACCTGAGGGCACTCGCCTCGAAGAACGACTCGGCTACATGAATGCCGTTTCCGGGGATTTGTTGGCTGCCAAAGAATGGTGGAGCCTCGCCCTCGAAGGTTCGGCTGAACCGAGCCATGATCTATTGCTGCGATATGGCCAGTTGATCGAAAAACAAGATGGACCACGTGCCCTTTCCGTATGGCTAGATGCATCTCGGGAACGGTGGGGTCTTTTACCACCTCTGGTAACTTTGCGTGGATTGCTAGGACAGAAACAGGCCACCGCCTCAGTTCAGGCTGGCAATTACTTTGCAGCTGCCAGGCATTTGGAAGCACTGATCCCCTGGATCGGCTTCAACCCGGGACTCCTCGATGACATCGACCGTCTCTTGGAATCGGCGACACCGACACAAGACTTCAGTGCTGAAGAAATCGCTTTAATGCGCAGTAGAATTGCTGGGATCAGAGTCAGCGGAGGGGTCCCTGTTGAAACTCCTCTGAAAGCTCAGGAGGATTGATCCTCACCGGTCAGTCGCAGATAAGCTTGCTCTAAGCTCGCGCCCTCTCGAACTTCATGGGGTGGAACCCCTTGCTGAATCAGGAATGAGTAAAGCTGAGAGAGAGCTCCATTGAGGCCTCCTTCATACTCTGCATCAAGATCAACCGTCAGTTGATACTCCTCATACTCGACCTTTTGGACTTGAGAGAGTTTTTTCATCTCGACGACTAACTCCGGGGTCACAATCGTATCGAGTAAAATTTCAAATCGTCTTTCTCGCCGAGTGACCTCTTCTACAGAACCACTGGCCACCAACTCTCCGTCAAAGATGACCCCCACCTCATCGATGAGATCTTGCAGCTCCAACAAATTGTGGGAAGAAACGATGACGAGAGCTTCTTTGCCCAGTTCACGCATTAGGCTTCTGATTTGACGGGCATTGGCAGGATCGAGACCTGCAGTCGGTTCATCGAGGAGAACGATTTCAGGCTTGGCAATGATCGACTGGGCAACCCCCAAACGTTTGCCCATGCCATGGGAGAGAACTGCAGCACCGCGATAGAGCTCCGTTTCCAAGCCCACCTGTTGCATCACCGTCTTTGCACGCTGCTCTGCTTCATCACCATGAATCCCTTCGAGACGCAATAAAAAAAGCAGTTGATCAAAGATCGTGATGTCTCTCGCGAAGATCGCATCCTGTGGCATTACCCCGACACGCCCCATCAGCGCGGGGGCGACTGGGCTAGATTGACCCAGGACTGAAATCTTTCCCTCTTGAAGATTTAGGAACCCTGCAATCAATGAAAACAGGGTCGTCTTACCCGCACCATTCGGCCCTACCAACCCGACAATCCCTTTTGTCGGCAGGACCCAGTCGATGCCTTTCAGCACTCGCTTGGTTCCAAAACTATGATTCAATCCTTCGATGTGGATCGCGGGTTCAGTCGCTTTCGGAGCTGGGCTATTCAAAGATCTGCCCTCCTGAATCTCCACGCCGCCAATGTCATAAACAACAAGCTGTGCCCGATCGAATAAAAAACAGCGTTTCTCACTTTCTCAACATCGGGTGACAGCAACTCATGTGAGTATCCCCAGGGAAGCAAGTAAAGAATCTGGCCCAAAGGTTCCCAGGCCTCTTGCAAACTCAGTGCAAGCAGAGGTAATCCCACCGTAATCCCCACAGCAGCCAGGAGAGCGACCATCGGTAGACGAAAAGTCGCTGAACAGAGAATCCCCAAGGAGACGTACGGCATCGCAAGGCAACAGAGCGCCAGTAAACAACGGGCAGCCCAGGGCACCATCGAGCCGGTAGAGTCTGGAGGCAAGATGATCGACAGGTAGACGACGACTGAAACCAACAGAAGAGTGATGAGGATCCAGGTCAATAGAAGCGTGCCTAGCCAACGGCCCAGCAAAAGAGATAGGCGTGTTGTCCTAGGAAGCAAATATCGAACAGTGCGGTGCTGAACATCACTGGAAATCGCGGTAAAAGACCCCAAAGGCAACAAGACGGGAAGCACCAAACCCAACAGAAGCACAGTGATCGACAGAAGCATCGGATTTTCGAGCACCAAATATCGAGCCCACATCCCAAGGTCTATGAGGTCGCCAGATTCCATTCGAGAGAGGAGATTGTCGTCGTCTTCACCCAGTCGAAGTGTCGCTGTAGCGAGACCAATTCCGATCGCCTGACTTGCACTTTCTCTGAACCGCTCAGCATCTGTGATTCCCAGCTCTACCGGTGCAACAGCCAAGCTCGCCAGGGAAAGCCCAATCAAAATGGTGAGAAAGATAAACGCAACTCCTGAGCCCGTACGCAAAGAATGAACCATCAATTTTCGAGCATGGATGAGAATATGTCCCACTTGAATCATCCGGACCTCCCCGGATGAAACAAAAAGTCTCTACGAAAAATTACATGGAGCATGAAGATCAAGAAGAAGGGGTAAAAGAGTTGTCGCGCAATGGACAAACCGCTCCCTCGCAGAATAGTATCCGGAAGCCAATTGATGCTGAGGAGATAAAATGCTGCAAGGGCTATACCTCCCAGTGTACCGAGCCAACGCCCCACCAGATTACTTCTCTTTAACAAACCCCAAATTGAAACCGATAGAAGCAGGGTCGCGACCAGACCGATCAAAGCGAGGATTTGCATATCCCAAGGAGTGACCCCTTCATCGAGAAGAGATTGAAGATAGCCCCTGTATCTGCGTCGCCCTTGAAATTCACCCTCGACGACTTCCATTAAATCATAGGAGGTCATGAAGCGCTGAATCGTAGTCCCACCGACGGTAAGGGCAAAAAAACCATTGAGAACCGAGAGTGCAGTTAACCCACCAGGGCGATCACTCGCTGCCAACGGAGCTTTCTCCGAGAAGCATCTGCAATTCCGAGACGTGCTCTGATTCGATGGCTACCTGTTGGCGAGCAAACTCCTCGAGAATCACATCGCCACTTCCCTCGACCGTATCGAGGAAATCTTTATAAGCATCCAATGCCGCCTGCTCGAAGAGAAGTGCCGTTTGGAGAGCTTCAATACCGGTGCATTTGTCGCCAGTCAATTCAAGATTAATCTTTGGTTGCGGGACTCCCCCCACTTGAATGATCTTTTCAGAAACCTGCTGAGCGTGCTCGATCGTCTCTTCGTGGTTTTCTTTGAGTACCTTTTGGATCACCAAGCGGTCAATCCCCTGGACCAAAGTGCTCAGATGTAAATATCTGATCGAGGCTTCCATCTCTTCAGCCAGCAATTCATTCAACCGTCGAAGTGCCTCATCGCGGGAATAGCTTTCATTCGTCGTCATGAGTGTTGTTTTCCAATTCGTTCTTTCTCATCAATTCAGAGGAGAAATCTTCGATCTCTTTACAGGGGAACGTCTCGACCCGGCCTTCTTTGATGCTCTTCTCCAAAACCTTCACCTGTTCAGCGAGTTCTGCTCTTGCCTCATCGTCAGCGGGTCTTCGTTCAAGAAAAAGTGCCAATGCTTCGGCGGTCACATCGCTGACCAAATGCTCGACCTTACAAGCGTCCAGTTCGGCAAGCTCATCGGGAAGCCCTAGAGACTCCCTCAAAAAAGCCTGGAAAAGCACCCTCTTGGTGTGAATCCCCCGGGCAATCCGGTGCCCCTCTTCAGAGAGCCCCAAATGCTTGTGTTGGTCTTCGATGACCAGGCCCCTTTGGCGAAGACCTTTCAAGGACACCGAAACGCTCCCCCGAGTGATCCCCAGTTTCCGAGCCACGTCTGAAACCCGGGCATATCCCTGTTCTTCCAACAATTGCTGGATGGAAGTCAGGTGGTGAGCCGCTGAGTGGCTCACCGGATTTTGGTCAAATTCGCGCCAATCAATCAATGAGACCTCATTCGTTTGGCTACCCAAACAGGTTGATGCTACACTAAACAATCGGTAAAACTAAGTACATTCGAGACATTGTAAACCGCTGGGCAGATTAATCTCGGCCCAGGGAGATGACAAGTCTCCTCTCACGGACAGTTGAAAGACTTACCAGGTCTGATAACTCGCCTCCTGGACCACAAAACGGCTGGAGAATCATGAAAGATCGTCCCAATTCGATGTCTGCGGATTCGAAGTCTGCGGAGATGATCCAGGTCAACCACGTAAACGGGTCCGATTCTCGGCCCACCGCTCAACAAGAATCTCTTTTGGAAGCAGCGACACTGGAGGCCTCCTCCCGAATGCGCTCCCTCTTTGACCTTGAGAAGGGCGAAAGTGGCAGATTGGTTGCCGATTCGATTCCCAAAGAACAACGCCCACTCCTGGAAGCGATGGGAGTCTGTGACGATTGTGAATTGCGAGTTTGTCATAACTCCGGTTCCTGCGTACTAGAAATCCGAGGGCAACGGGTTGGACTCAGCGAAGACATCGCCTCGATCCTGAAGGTTCTTCCGCTCCAACGCTGAGCCGATTTCATTAGTCGTACCAAGTAACGCGATCATCAGCAGTCTCTTTCATCGTGAGGATTGTGAGAATCTGACTTGACCCAGTTCTACAAACAGTCCGGGTTCACCCTCGCCCGAGCAAACACCTCCACGCGCTGGCTGCTGACGCTTTTCCTCCTCTCGGTGATCGGGGGGTGCTTCGTCGCGGCCCTTCAATACTCCAGCAGTGCCGGGGGATTTAGTGCTGAAAATGCCCGTGAATGGGTTCTTGGAAATGAAGATGATTTCGAAGCGGAAGTGCTGATGGGGGAAAAGACCCCTCGCGAGCTACTCGCCTTTATCCACGATCACATCTTTTCTCTGGGAATGCTGCTCTTTGTGGTTTTGCACCTGGTGGAGTTGACTCCCTGGTCCACCGCGATCAAGGTTTCTCTCGCCTTCTTGGGCTTTGGCAGCCTGGCAGGGCTTCTCTTCTCGCCCCTGGCGATAGCTTCGGGGAGCAATCTCGCTCTTTATACGCAGATCATTGGCGGAACGAGCCTGCTTCTGACTCTCACCCTAGGATCACTCGCTTGCCTCGATGAAATGTGGTGGGCTCCGATGCGTAGAAGACGCCGTGGCAAAGCTGAGCCCCCACCTTCGGCACCACTTTTCCCAAAGAAGAAAGCCGAAGATGTCACTCCTAATGGAGGCTGCCCTCTCGGATATGGCTCCGATAAAAAAGAATCCGGAGATTCTTCACAAGAAGAACCTCCGGAATCCATCGCTACTGATCAGTGATCGCTGGATCTACTTACCAGCCTTCGCTGCTTTTTCCGCTTTGGCCTCATTCACGAGTAGCTCGATGGCCTTATCCATCTCTTCACCGCGAACGTCCTTGTAACGAATCACGCCCTTGGCATCGATCAAGTAAATCGTTGGCCATCCGCTGACATTCCAACGTGTGGCGATGGGTCCATCGGTACCGCCGTCATAGAAGTTGAGCCAGTTGATCTTATTCTCCTTGACCACTTCCCTGGCTTTCTCGATGGTGGATTCAGAGTTAACTCCGACGATGGCAAAAGGATCTGCAGAGTATTTCTCCACGAGCGACCGCTCGTGTGGGTACATGGCCCTGCAGGG
>NHDG01000009.1 GCA_002167285.1 Planctomycetia bacterium TMED53 | reverse complement strand
TCAGCGGTCGGCTCTGTCCAGGTTGCCACGGCTTCACAGTTCGCATCCGCATCGAGAGCAATCGCCGTCGGCATTCCGCTGATTGTCGGGTCCGTGTTATCGGTCACAACAAGAGTAATGGTCTGACTTACAATTGCAACGTTACCGGCTTGGTCTGTCGCTGACCAAATGACGGTATAGTCTCCGGAGGGGACATTCGTTAAAGCGGTCGGTGTACTGATGACAGTGATGTCTGCCTCTGCAGAACAATTATCAGTCACACTGATCGTGCCTAAGAGGTTTGCCTGGTCAATTGTAGCTAAGCAATCCGTACTCGCAGGAACCGTTAAAGTGGTGTCCGCTGCTGTAAGTTGGGGAGCCGTATTGTCAGGTGAACATGGTTGAGCATGTAGCAAAGAATCATTACTACCTAACCCGCATAGGGAAAAAATCGCACAAATAAACACCTTCGTTAGCACCGATGTGATTCTCATCACAATCCTCCTAATATCCCCAGCGATTCTTACTGGATTTCTCGCCGTTCGATAAATGACAAAACAGTCATGTCACACCCAGCGGACCTAGCACTGCACTCATAAGCAGTCGGATCCACCGTTACAGTCATACATGACCTATATTCAAAGATTAAAATTACCGCCAAATGAACATGAATCGAATAGTTTATGAAAGCATGACCCAATGACTACAAATGACAGGTCAGTCAGATTTGTCATATAAAAGCGGTTGAGAGAATCGAGTTTCTGCGGCGACTCGCTTGCTCTTTAAATATGAGTATCGCCGTCTATCGCCATTTTTAGAGTTGAGAGAGGGGATGATCGAGTGCAGCCCTCTGTGATTAACGACAGCGGATGACGTCAGGGCTTCCAGTCTCCATGAATGTTTTTTGTCCAACATCATTGAACAATACGACGAAGCCCTTCCCCCTAAAACTCTTGAAACACCTTGGCGATGCCGGGGCCTTCGACGTGCATGCGGAACTCGTTGAAGTGACCCCAGGGGGTGTGATGGACGATATATCCGACCTTTTCGAGGCGCTCACCGACACTTTCGAGGATGCGGCGGGAGGCCTCCGGTTCGGCGGTTTCGGCGGCCAGATGGGCAAAGGAGTGCAGGATGATCTGATCGACTTCGACCTTTCGCGCGTGCCATTTGAGGTTTTTGAGGGTCTTGCGGATGGTGTTGACCTCGTCTTCGAGATCGTGGGGTTCGACGTGAACCCACGCCAAAACCGCCCCCCCATCGATCGACTTTTCGACCTGCTGCTGCGGCTCCGTCTCCAAATTGCGCTCGTAGGATTGCAGCCAAAATTCACGAACATGCAGCATCAGCAGCTTCATCGGTTCCGCCTCTCAGCCTCTGAATTCGCCGGTGATTCCCCTGAACTCGTCTGAAATCCCCTGAAATCGCCCTCAGGACCCCGACAAAGTGGTCAGACTCTGACCGGCAGTGGCTTGTCAAGCTCGAACAGGGTACCATGCGGTTATATCTTGGCCACAATGCCGGTTATCCCAGCCGGCTCCCGTCGGGGCGTTGAGTACACCCCGCTGTAAAGGCAGCACAGGATTCAGTCGTGCAAGTCTGCGCCAAGATCGGTCCCGATGAAAGATGGGGACCATTAGGAAAGTGGTGATGGCCCCAGCCCAACCCGATCTACTGCTCAATCATCGATATCGCCTTTCGGTCCGTATCGGCCAAGGCGGCATGGGCGAGGTGTGGCAAGCCACCGATGAAGCCCACGGTGCGCGCACCGTCGCCGTCAAGATGATGCCCGCCGATCTCGATGCCAATGATCGACGCCGCTTCGAGAGGGAAGTGCGCATCCTGCGTGAAATCCATCACCCCCACGTGGTGCCACTGATCGACCTCGGCTGGCAAGACGATGCCTTGTTCTACGTGATGGAATACGTCGGCCCCTTCACCCTGGAAGACATCATCGTCGCCCACCCCCAGGGCCTCCCCGAAGCGGCGCGGCCCTGGCTCTTTGCCCGCGCCGCCGAAACCCTCGAAGCCTTGCAACACCTGCACGGCCAGCGATTGGTCCACCGCGATGTCAAACCCGCCAACATCCTGCTCAAGCTGCCCGGCAGCGAAAAGCAAACCCCCACCGATGCCGCCGAGCTTTGGCGTGAGCCGCAATCACAAGCGCTGTTGGCGGACCTCGGTCTCGTCGCCCGCGCCGATCTGCACAGTGCCCTCACCCAGAGTGCCCTTGGCACCCCGCAATACATGGCGCCGGAACGCATCGAAAGCCCCATCGCCATCGATGAACGCAGCGATCTCTTTTCTGTCGGGGTATTGCTCTATCGCGGGCTAACGGGGCGCTTCCCCTTCCCCCGTTTGAGTGATGCGCTTTCACGAAAGCCCGCCCCGCCCATCGAAGGGCTCTCGGCCCCGATCCAGGATGTGATTCAATCGTTGTTGCAGTTTGAACCGCACCGCCGCCCCGCCGATGCAGGCCTGGCGCGGGGGCTCCTCCACGATGCGACCACCGGCGATGATTCACCGGCCACTGCTGTACCGGTGATGCGGCGCAATCACCCCGCCTTCAATGGCCGCAAGCCCCACCTGGAAACCCTCAAAATTGCCGCCGCCCAAAGCAGCCGCGGCAACGGCGCGTGGATCCACCTCGAAGGGGAAGAAGGGATCGGCAAGACGTGGCTATTGCAACGCAGTGAGTTTCGTTCGCGATCTTTGGTCGAGGAAGGAATGCAACACTTCCACGGCACCTTCGATGGCCGCGAGCCCCACGGTGGTTTTCGCATCTTGTTGGAACAGATCCTCGGCCACATCGAACGGCGCAGCGGTGATCCCCAACTCGCCAGCGATGCCCTCGGCCCCTGGGGCGGCCATCTGGCATCCATCTTTCCACGGATGGGTGGCCACGGTTGGCTGGAAGGGTGCCCCCCCATCACCGAAGAGGGCCCGGAAGAATTGATGCAGGAGCGCGTCTTCGATGCGGTGATCCGCGGGCTCACCCAAGATTCAGAGATCGAACCGCGCACCTTGATCCTCGAAGATCTCGATCACGCCGATGACTTTGATATGGAACTGCTGCGTCGTTTGATCCTCGCGGCGGTCGATCTCCCCATCCTCGTGATCACCTCAGCGATGCCGACACTACGCAGCGCGGGAAGCCCGTTGCAACGCCTCTCCCAGGAACTGGAACTGGAGAACCGCTTCACCTTGTTACCGGTGAAATCCTTCTCTGAAGATGAATGCCACGAGCTGGTGCAATCGCTGCTGATCCCGGAAGGTCCCATCGATCCCACCCTCGTCTCGGTGCTGCACGAACGCAGCAATGGCGTTCCGCTGTTGATGGTGCAACTCTTCGGCGGCTTGTGGAACCGTTCCGCCCTGCACTGGCAAGATGGCCGTTGGCATTGTCAGGCGGAAGCTCTGCAACAACTGCCAGTGCCCGAGTTGGCGCGCAATCACTTCCTGCAACTCCTCGATGCCCTCGATGCCCAGCAGCGCCGAGTGCTCGATGTGGCCTCGGTGATGACCGGCTTACTCGATTTTGATGTGCTGTGTGAAGCGTGCGGGCTCGACGATTACGAACTCGATGCCCAGGCGCGCATCTTGATCCGCAACGGCATCCTTTATCAGGAACCGGATGGCTTCCGTTGGGGCCACAGTTGGGAACAGGAGTTTGTCCGCGAAGAACTCACCCAACCGATGCGCCAGCGTCTGAACCTGCGCCTCGGCAAGATTCTCGAATCGAGTCATGAAGAGAGTGATGCGCCGGTGCAAGCCATCGCCGAGCACTTCTCCCTCGGCGGCGATGAAGCGAAGGGGCGCGAGTGGTTGTTGAAAGCCGCCGATCGTTCCGAAGCGGCGTGGGCCCACGATCGCGCCCTCGAATTGTGCGAACGGGCACTGCAATGGACCCACGAGGATTCGGTGCGTCGGCGCTTGTTGGCCCGCATCGGCGATCTGCGCTGCCGCACCGGCAAACCGCAGGAAGGCCGCCAGGCCTACACCCAAGCGATGGGTTTATGGACCGCCATCGAAGGGCGCTGGCTCGAGGAAACGGCGGTCGCTGAAAAAGAAGCCGCCGAAAAGGATGCCCTCGATGAATACGTCGGTCTGATTCAAAAGATCGGTGAAGCGCAGATGCACGCCGGTGAATATGAAGAAGCGCTGAGCAGCTTCACCAAATCGCGCGATCTCGCACGGCAGGCACAGATGACCGCCCTCACCGCCAGCGCTTGCTGCCGACAGGGCGCCGCTCACACCTTCCAGGATCAACTCGATGCCGCGCGCCAATGTTATCAGGAAGCGGTCGATCTGTGCGCCGGCGATGAAAGCCTCGATGGCAACTACGTCATCGCCCTGACCGGGCTCTCATCCCTCGATCGCCGCAGTGGCCAGTTGGATGCCGCCCTCGAAAGACTCGATGCAGCGATGCCCATCGCCGAACGCAGCAGCCACCCGATGCAACAAGCGGGGATTTGGGGCCAACGGGGCACCCTCTACCAAAACCAGGGGCGCTTCCATGAAGCGGTGCAAGCGTACGAAACTTCGCGCCAGCTGCGCGAAGAGTGCGGTGATCGCCGTGGCCTCGCCATCACTTTGATGAACCTGGGCCGCACCCTCATCAGCAGCGGCGAAACGGTGCGCGCCCAAGAGGTGCTGCAACGGGCCCTCGAACTCTTCCGTGAAACCGGCGACCTGCAAGGCCGTATCCTCACTTTGGGAAATCTCGGCTCACTGCACTACCACCGCGGCGAACACCATCGATCGCGGGAGTTGTTGCAAGAGTATCTGCAGCTTTCCCAGCAGCACCGCATCGTTCGCGCTGAAGCGGATGCCCTCGTCAGCCTCGCCATGCTCCATCTCGAGGCGTATCAAATTGATGAAGCCCATACCGCCCTCGAATCAGGGCTGGCGCTCTTTGAAAAGGTCGGCGATGTGCAGGGGGTGCTGCGCGCACGCCTGACCCAAGCGCGCGCTTTTGGCCGCACCGGCGATCACAGCAAAACCCTGCAACTGGCGAGTACTACCGAGGGCAGTGCCCGCGATGCCCGCAGCATTCCTCTCGTCATCGATGCGTTGCGCATCCAGGCAGAAGCGCACCGCCACCTCGGCGATCTCGAAACCGCACTGCAAAAGATCGAAGCATCACTGCAGCTCGTCGAAGATCAACGCCTCTCCTATTCGGAGGGTTGCTGTTGGCGCACCCTCGGCAAGGTGCAAAGGGATCGCGGCTTCGAATGGGCCGATCGTGCCGGGCTCGCCTTTGAAAAGGCGCTCAAAATCTTTGAAGAGAACGATTGCCAGCACGCCCTGGCAGTGACTTGCCGAGAGTTTGCCCAATTCCTGCAACAAGTCGATGAACCGCACTTGGCTTTGCAACAGCTGCAACGTGCCGCCGATCGCTTCCGCACTTTGGAAAGCGATGAAGAACTCTCGATGACCGAGACTTTGGTCTCCCAAATCGAAACGGGGGGATCCGATGGAACCTCTTGATTACCGTGCCCGCGCTGTCTTGGCGCGCATCCGTCATATGCTCGATCAGTTCAGCATGCGCTTGGAAGTGGATTGGGATTACGATGTGCGCACAGTCCTCAGCGATATCCTCAAGCTCGCCATGGGCGAACTGCAATTTGGCGATGGCGCTCCCGTCGATCGGGCGCTGCTGATCACCCGCGGAGGGGATGGAGAACTGCTCGAGACCGGCGCCGGCTGGAGCTCCGGCGAGGAGGATCTCTCCTTTAGCCGTACCATCGTCGAAGAGACGATCCGCTCCGGCAATTCGGTGCTGTGTGAAGATGCCATGGACGACCCGCGCTTCCAATCATCGGAAAGTTTGCGCGGGCTCAATGTGCTGACACTGCTTTCGGTACCGTTGCACATCGATGGCGCCATGGGCGGCGCGCTCTACATCGAACGCCGCGATGCGCGCCACCTCTTTGGCGAGCGCGATCGCAAATTTGTCGAAGCGTTGGCAGAAACCATCGCCCCCACGGTGCACACCGTGCTCCAACACCAAAAACATGTGCGCGAACTGCGCCAACTGCGCTCGCGCAACGAGGCGGAAGCGCAGATGGGCCACATCATCGGCCAATCGACCGCCATGCAACGCACCCTGGAACTGGCGACCACCGCTGCCCACCTCGATCGCACCGTGCTGATCACCGGTGAATCGGGGGTCGGTAAAGAATTGCTCGCCCGTGCGATCCACACCCAATCGCCGCGGGCGCAACAGCCCTTTGTGGTCGTCGATTGTTCCGGCCTCTCCGAATCGCTCCTCGAAAGTGAACTCTTCGGCCATGTCAAAGGCGCCTTCACCGGTGCCACCACCGACAAGATCGGAGCCTTTGAAGCCGCCGAAGGTGGCACCGTCTTCCTCGATGAGATCAGCGATGCCTCGATGCCGATGCAGCAGGCGTTGCGCCGGGTGTTGCAGGAAGGGGAGCTCCGCCGCGTCGGCGATCGCAATTGGCGCAAAGTCGATGTGCGCGTGGTGTGCGCCACCAACCGAGATCTCTCCCGGGAGGTCGAGGCGGAGCGATTCTTGATCGACCTTTTCCATCGCATTCAAGAGTTTCCGTTGCGGCTGCCATCGTTGCGGGAACGGCGCGAAGATATTCCGCGCCTCGCCGAGCACTTTGTCGCCCTCTTCGGTGAACGTAAAAACCCGCCGGTGCGCGGTCTCGAAGCGGAGACTCTCGCGCTGCTCTCCGGCCGCGATTGGCAAGCCAACAATGTGCGTGAGCTGCGCAACGTCATTCAACTGTGTGTCGATTTGACTCCCAGCGAAATCATCTCCCCGGATGTTCTGCACCGGGTCCTCAATATCCGCGGTGAAGAGAGCACTGAAAGTGCCAGCGCTGCCCCGGCTCTGGAAGAGATTCAATTTCATCCGGGCTCGTTGATCCACCTCGATCGTTCCGGCATCGCCGATCTGATCCGTTCCGTTCATGAAGAAACCCCCAAGGAGCAGCGCCCGTGGGCACTGATGCAGCGCGAGTTTGGCGGCTCGGTGATCACCGAAACCCTGCGCCAAACCAAATGGAAGCTGCGCCCGGCGGCACGCCTCCTCGGATTGTCACCAGTCAAACTGCGCACCGAGTTTCGCCAATGGATCGAGTATCTTCTCAGCCACTTCGGTGGCCGCGAGGAGGAGGTCGCCGATCGTTTGGATATGCCGTTGGAGATCTTGCAGCGCAAGATGAAGGATCTCGGTATCGGCGATGAAATCGCCGATCCAGATGCGGCGAAGGGAGAAGGGGCATGAAGGTCGGCGTCATCAAGGTTCACCTGCAGGTGCCCGGTTCACGCTCCCTCAAAGAGAAGCGCCACGCCATCCGCAGCCTCAAAGACCAACTACAATCGCGCTTCAAAGTCTCCGTCGCCGAAGTCGATGACCAGGATATGCATCAAAGCTGTGTCATCGGTGTGGCTTTTGTCGCCAGCGATGGCAAGAACGCCCAATCACGGCTACAAAACCTCATCAACTTCATCGAAGACTACCGCAACGCCGTCGTCGTCGCCCTCGACAAAGAGATCCTCCACGAGGATTAAGGTGTAACACCGCTGATATTCCTGTAATGGATCGGTGAAATACCGAAAGTGGACTTGGCTTGAGATATCCCCCTCGTATAGTTGCATCTTGATCTGGAATTCCCTCCGATCGCGAAAGTGAGTCTCCGATGAAACTTCAAGCCCTGGGTCATTCCTGCTTTATTGCGGAGATGGATCGGATCGATGGGGGTCGCTTTCGTTTGTTGGCG
>NHDG01000008.1 GCA_002167285.1 Planctomycetia bacterium TMED53 | reverse complement strand
CGTTTAATAGATCAACATTTAAGACTTTTGCGCGCGGTTTTGTAGCGGATCGCCTAATAGTACGCTGCCTGAGTTTTCGCGGCGCTCTTCATCGCTTAACTTACTAGCAGAAACTTTAGATTTACGCTTCCACTTTAGGCTAAATAAGTCGTCACGGCGATCGAGTAAATTATGTACAGAGCCTTCATTACGCACATGAATGAGCTTGTCTAAATTTAAATCAGAGAAAAATACCATCTCTGTATTGGCGGTAGTCTCAGCCATGATGGCATCATGCGGAAAAGCAAAGTCAGAGGGCGAGAAGATAGACGACTGCGCATACTGAATATCTAGGCTCTCAACTTGTGGCAGGTTACCAACTGAGCCGCAAATCATCACATAGCACTCGTTTTCAATCGCGCGGGCTTGGGCGCAGTGGCGTACGCGCAAGTAGCCATTTTGAGTGTCTGTCCAAAACGGCACAAATAAGATATCCATATCATCGAGTGCCATGAGGCGCGCAAGCTCTGGGAACTCAACGTCATAACAGACTAAAATACCAACGCGGCCGGCATCCGTATCGAATACTTTTACCTCATCGCCGCCCTCAATCACCCAAGCGCTACGCTCGTGGGGAGTGATATGAATTTTGCGCTGCTCCTCAACGGTGCCATCACGGCGACATAAGTAACTGACGTTATAGAGGGTATCGTTTTCATCGAGTAGCGGCATAGAGCCGGTAATGACGTTGACGTTATAGCTGACGGCTAAATGCGAGATTTCATTCTTAAACCATTCGGTATAATCTGCCAAAAAGCGAATGGCAACGTTTTGATCGGTCGACTCGCATAGTCCCATCAAAGGCGCGTTAAAGAATTCCGGCAGGCAAGCAAAGTCAGAGTTATAATCGGCCATGATATCAACGAAGAACTCGACTTGTTGTAGTAGCTCCTCAGGCGACTCGACCTCACGCATCTGCCACTGAATACCGCCGATACGCACCTCAGACTTGCGAGTGTTCGGCTTGTAGTCTTTGGGCTCATAGTAGATGTTAGCCCACTCAAGGAGCGTTGCAAAGCCTTTGGACTGCTTATCATCAGGCAGGTAGCCGGTCAAAATACGCTTGACGATAAAGCCGTTAGACAGCTGAAAAGAGAGCGCCGGATCATGAATCTCACGTGATTCAACAGCGTCGATATACTCGCCTGGCGTCAAGTCCTGATGGTTATAATATTTAGGAATACGGCCACCAGCTAAGATAGAGCGAAAGTTCATCTGCCGGCACAGCTCTTTGCGCGCATCATAGAGGCGTCGGCCCAAACGATAACCGCGATACTCAGGATCGATAAGCGCATCCAACCCGTAGATAGCGTCGCCCTTAGGATTGTCTTTTATGATCTCTCTATGACCGATAAGATCGTCATAAGTATGCGGGTTTGAGAATTTGGCATAATCGACGCGCATCGATAGCACCATCCCGATCAGCTTATCATGGTCAAATAAGGCAATTTGGCCTTCAGGAAAGGCATCGATTAGAGTGTGAATCGTGGTCTTTGACCAAGCGCCGCCTAAGTTGACGTAGACGCGATCCATCAGCTCTTTGACTTGTGGATAGTCTTTTTTCTTAATCTCGGCAATCGTTAAATGAAAGTCGTCTAGTTTTTCTATCTTGCTCATCGGTGTTCCTATTTCGGTAGTGTTAGCCATTGAACGTAGGTTGGCTGTGATTAACTTTCTTTATTTGCTATGGTTTGATGGGTTTTTAAACAACTATTTGTTCGCTTAAATGCATAAGCTACGCCTTTAACTAGGCTCGTTTATCAGTCAGTTTTCTGTTTTTCTTGGTTTATAAAAAAAAGTATTAAATCCGTAGTACGAATGATACAATAATTAATAATAACAATTACTTGCCAGTTTCTATTTAGAATCTATCCTTTATTTTGTCTCTCGAAAATCTGTGTTTGTCATCATAACATTTGCGCAACAGGTTACTAGTTAATCCTAGTAAGCGTGACAGTCACCGCTAGTTTAGTTTATTTATTTGGTCTACTAGTCAGGTAAACCACTATTAGGATTATTATGTATGACCTTGCCTTCAAACCATACCGATACGGTTAAAGCTTTAGATAAAACAGCAGAAACTGCTTTGATTCGTTTGGTTTATGTGAGTAGTTTGACGCTCCATTCGCGCCTAAAAGCTTCGATATTTGATGAAGTAGAAGCGCATGCGTGTGATTATAATGAGCAGCAAGGTATCACTGGTACGCTATGTTATGGCAATAGCCATTTTTTGCAATGTTTAGAAGGCGAAAAAGCGAAAGTACTAGCGCTACAACAGCGAATATTTGCGGATAATCGTCATAAAAACATCAAGATACTCTTACTCGAAACCACTGATCAGCGTATCTTTGTAGATTGGCGTATGCGCTTACTGTTTTTGGAGCGCTGGCTGTGGTCCCCTGCGACCAAACAGCAGGCGATGCAACTCTCCCCATTCCTACCTTTTGCGCCGCATGGTTGGAGTAACCAGCGTACTGAGCAGTTTTTACAAGTGATTAAAGATTTTCAGACGCCGCCGCACATCAAAGCTGCGGGTATCACTTATAATGCCATGGGTAATATGATCAAGCACGTGGCCGCGCCGCACCAAGCTTTCTTAGTCGTACAAGGGTTTTTGGCGGTATTATTAGTGGTCGGCTTACTGCTGCTCAATTACTGATTACAAACCTGGCGAGCCAATCAGCGATTATCTGCTAAGCCTTTTAGCTTTTTAAGTCAGCTCCTCAATCATAAAACTAAAAACGACGCTAGACTAAATGTTTAGCGTCGTTTTTTACTGCGATTTTGAAATCAATAGCCTTATTACATATCAAAAATCTTACCGCGATTCATAATATTATTGGGATCAAAGACTTTTTTGACTTCGCGTAGATAATCAATCTCAGTATCACTGCGACTATAGTTGAGATAAGGCTTCTTAGTCATACCCACGCCATGCTCTGCTGATACCGAGCCGCCATATTTTTCTACGGTTTCAAACACATATTTATTGACGATTTGACACTCATCAAAGAAATCGTCCTTGCTCATATTCTCAGGCTTTAAGATATTAAGATGTAAGTTGCCATCGCCAATATGGCCAAACCAGCACACTTCAAAGTCAGGATAATTGCTGCTGACGATCGCATCGATCTCTTCAATAAACTCAGGCACGTAGCTGATCAACACCGAAACGTCGTTCTTATAAGGGGTGAATACTGAGATGGTCTCAGAGATATACTCGCGTAGCTTCCATAGCTCTGCCGCTTGCGCCAGGCTCTGACTCATGACCCCATCGACGACCCAGCCCTCATTCATACAGTCTTCAAAGATCGCCATCGCCTTATCCATAATGGGCTCATAAGGTGCTTCGAACTCAAGTAGCGTATAAAACTTAGTGCGCGATTCAAATGGCTCTTGTACTTGACCGTGCGCCATCAGCTTATCGATAGCGGTATCATCAAAGAACTCAAAGGCGGTTAGATCAATCTTCGCTTGAAAGGCAGAGAGTACGTTCATAACGTCATTGAAGCTATCCATACCCAGCACCATGACGCTTAAGTCCTGCGGCAGACGATCCAGTTTAATCTGCGCCTGAGTGACTAGACCCAACGTGCCCTCAGAACCAATAAAGAGTTGACGCAAGTCATAACCGGTGGCGTTTTTGATCATTCCGCGATTGAGGTGCAAGATATCGCCTTTGCCTGTCACTACCGTTAAGCCCATAATCCATTGACGGGTCATACCGTAGCGGATCACCTTGATACCGCCGGCATTGGTGCCGATATTACCGCCCATTTGGCTCGAGCCTGCCGAAGCAAAGTCAACGGGGTAGTACAAGCCTTTGGATTCAGCGAACTGCTGGAGCTGCTCGGTGACCACACCCGCTTCGATCTCAACCATACGATCAGCGGGATAAAAAGTGCCAATCTGATTCATCTTATCCATGCTGACGACGATCTCGCCATTCGCGGCTACTGCGCCCGCCGAGAGACCAGTACGACCACCGCTTGGGGTCAAGACGACGTTATGCTCATTGGCTAATAATACAATCGCTTGCACTTGCTCGGTCGATTTTGGGAAGACGATGGCAGAGGCTGCTGGGGCGAAGTGCTTAGTCCAGTCTTTACCCCAATGCTCTAGGCTCTCGCTATCAGTTTTGATTTGGCTCTCTTCAAACTGATGGCTATGAAGCAGAGCTTGTAAAATAGCTTGCACCGCTGCAGTATCAGTAGCAGACTGCAAGCTTGGCTCATTAATGTCTGCTTGCTTTGCGGCGTGAGTGCGCTCATGGGCCGGTTGGTTTTCGGTAACGATGTCATTCATAATAGTCTCGGCGATTTAGCAGTAGCAATAGATAAAGGGGAGGAGATAAGTCTAATATTAGCACATCACGGTGCTATATCTAAGCAGATGCAAGGCTCAAATAGTCACTATTAACCAAAACGATGACGACTTATTCCTGTTATTCCCTAACATCCTTGGGCAATTTTGTGTAATATAAGCGCATTGTTTTTATTCATCATAAGTGAGTGATAATACAAGAGGGCGTCGCTTTCACTTTTTTAACGGTGATACTTGTTTGAACGGTGATGGTTTTAAAAGCGATAGTTTTAAAAGCGATAGTTTTAAACCGATACTAGAGTCAGGGCAAACTACTGGCATGAGTTTCGCAGCGTCTGTAAAAGCAGTACGCTAAAAAAGGCATATCAGCAGCGTAGTATTGTCTTTAAACAGAGTCGAGCAGATACACGGCTCACACCCTACTTATCAATCAACTGCTCACTTAACAAATCATAGGAAAGATCTCGTATGGCATTATCATTACAAAAAGATAAAATTCGTTTTCTATTACTAGAAGGCTTGCATGAAAACGCTTTAAAAGTACTCGAAGGAGCGGGTTATAGCAATATCGAATACTTAAGCCACGCGCTTGATGAAGAGGAGCTGATCGAAAAAATCAAAGATGCGCACTTCATCGGCATTCGCTCGCGTACGCAGCTCACGCGTCAAGTATTAGAAAAAGCCGAGAAACTCATCGGTATTGGCTGTTTTTGTATTGGTACCAACCAAGTCGATCTTGAAGCGGCACGCGAGATGGGTATTCCGGTCTTCAACGCCCCTTATTCCAATACGCGCTCAGTGGCTGAGCTGGTATTAGCCGAAGCTATCATGCTGTATCGCGGTATTCCAGAGAAGAATGCGACCGTCCATCGCGGCGGCTGGGGCAAGTCTGCCAAAAACTCGCACGAAGTGCGCGGTAAGACTATCGGTATCGTCGGCTACGGCTCTATCGGCTCGCAGCTATCCGTACTAGCTGAAAGCTTCGGTATGAAAGTCATTTATCATGACGTGGTGACTAAGCTGCCATTAGGTAACGCGGTACAAGTTGGCAGTCTAGAGGAGCTACTCTCTACCGCTGATATCGTCACTTTGCATGTGCCAGACGTACCAAGCACGCGCTATATGATGGGCGCTGAGCAGTTCGCGCAGATGAAAGAGGGCAGCTACTTTATCAATGCCGCTCGCGGTACTTGTGTGGAGATTGATGATCTAGCCGCAGTTATCGAGTCGGGTAAAGTGCTCGGCGCGGCGATTGATGTATTCCCAAAAGAGCCAAAATCTGCTGATCAGGAGTTCGAGTCGCCACTACGTAAGTTCGACAATGTTATCTTAACGCCGCATATCGGTGGCTCAACGCAAGAAGCACAAGCTAATATCGGTCTAGAAGTGGCTGAGAAGTTTGTAAAATACTCAGACCAAGGTGATACGGCGACCGCAGTCAACTTCCCAGAAGTGTCGATACCGTTCAAAGAAGGCTCGCATCGTCTATTACACATCCACAAAAACGTACCAGGCGTCCTCTCGCAAATCAACCGTCTGTTCGCCGAAGCGGGTATCAATATCTTAGCGCAAAGCCTTATGACCGAAGGCGATGTCGGTTATCTAGTGATGGATGTCGATTATAACGACTCAACTGCAGCGCTTGATCAGCTCAAAGATGTCGAAGAAACGATCCGTGTGCGTATCTTGTTCTAAGTCACGGGCTATAGCTTAAGACAAAAAAGAGACTCCTAAGTGAGTCTCTTTTTTATATTGCCGATTAAAGTTTTATAGGGTCGCTGCTGGGCTAAGGCGATCTTCTATACAATATAACTACTTTGCGTTATTGGCTTCATCTGCCTGACGACGTGCTTCTTCTTTTGCCATTTTACGTTTTTCCATCACCTCTTTGACTTCGCTACCGATGTGCGCTTCACCGCGAGCCTTAGCTAATTGCATCTGCCGCTCACGCTCGCGAAAACGCGCTTTTTGCTCGTCGGTCGCTTTACCGATACAATGCGGGCAAGACTCACCTTTACTATAGGAGGGGCTTTGCATGTCATCAACAGTGATCGGCATCCGGCAAGCAAAGCATTGCTCATAATCGCCTTTTTCTAGGTCGTGATTGACCGAGACGCGATTATCAAAGACGAAGCAGTCGCCTTGCCACATAGAGTCTTCTTTTTGCACTTCTTCTAAATACTTTAAGATGCCGCCCTCTAAGTGATAGACCTCTTCAAAGCCTTGCTCGCGCATATAAGCGGTGGATTTTTCGCAGCGAATACCGCCAGTGCAAAACATCGCCACCTTTTTATGCTTGGCAGGGTCGAGCTCTTTGGCGACATATTCTGGGAATTCACGGAAGGTCTCAGTATTAGGATTGACCGCGTTCTGGAAAGTGCCGATTTGCACTTCATAGTCGTTACGCGTATCGATGAGGATGACTTCTGGATCAGAGATCAGCGCGTTCCAGTCTTTTGGTTTGACGTAGCGCCCAACCGACTGCAAAGGGTCAATATCTTCGACGCCCATCGTGACAATCTCTTTTTTAAGCTTCACTTTGGTGCGATAAAACGGCTGCTCGCTGGTATAAGACTCTTTAAAGGTAAAGCTGCCAACCGCTTCGATACTACGCAAGTAATCTAAGACACTATCGATGCCCGAGCGTGTGCCTGAAATCGTCCCGTTGATACCTTCACTAGCAATCAATAACGTGCCTTTGACGTCGTTACTCAGCATGGTATCTAAGATAGGCTGACGATAGTCTTCATAATCATCAAAGCGGGTAAACTTATAGAGGGCGGCGACAACGATATTGTTGGTTTCGCTATCGTAGGCGGGGGCTGATGTTGCAGTGGGGTTGTTGGTGCTCATACGGGTCTCCTGCGGGCTAGGACGTAAACCTAGTGCGTTGGGTTTAAAGTATTTTTTCAGTTTAAAGCATTAACAAAATTGTGGGATTGATGAATGCGCGCGTAGTGTAGCAAATTTTGTGTGGGTTTTGAATAGTTTATGTCGCTCAGCTTGATAGGAGCTGAAATAATAAATGTTTTGATTATAAGATAAAAACAAAAAAGCCCAGAAAAATACTGAGCTTTTTATAAAGGATTTGATGTTTTCAGCTTTGTTTATAAATATGTTTCCTATGATATTGTAAATACTTCTTATGCTCAGAAGAAATATTTGATAGTTTCATTTCTTTGTTGATAGATAAGGCCTGAAGGTCATTGGCACTGATTTTATTTGAAATTAGTATTTGACCTAAATCATCGAAACTTATAAAACCTGCATCAAAACACACATCCAAATTTGGTGATAGAAGTAAGCCGTTGTAAAGGCTAAGACGTTCTATGTCTCCGCATTCAGACCAAGGTTTGATATGAGATGCTCTTAATAGTTTTAGTTCCTTACATCCAGTGACAGCACAAGCAGACCAATATTCAATAAGGTTTTGTCTAAACAGTCCTTG
>NHDG01000007.1 GCA_002167285.1 Planctomycetia bacterium TMED53 | reverse complement strand
TGCGAACCGCCGAAGGCCAGCCGCTGCTGCATCCGGAAGTCTACGCCACCCTCAACGAGCGACCCTAGTCGTCGTCAGAGTCGTCGCCCAGGAGGCCGTGAAACTCGACACCGTAGGATGTGCGGCGTACTTCTTGCCCGTCTTTGTTCTCGACGGTGGTTTTTTGCGTGAAGGTGCAGCCGGTGAGGGTTAACGCCATCAAGATGACAATAATTAGAAGGCCGCTGGAGTAGGCCCGTTTACCAATGGATCGAATCATCTCTCTTCTCCAATTTCTTGGGCGGGATCTTTTAGCAAACCATCCATGCAGCGAACAGGCCGCTTCTGGCAGTAGTACTCCCAGGTTTCCAACTCGTGACGCGGCTTCGGTGGGGGTACCGGATGCCATTGATGAAAAACGTCGTTAACGGTGTAGAGGTTACGCACTGGTGGTCGTGGGCGCAATCGCATGACCCGGTCGCGCAGATCACTGTCTTCACCGAGGCCCCAACCGATGAAGCCTTCGTCGAAGCCGTTGATTTCTTCAAAGAGCGATCGGTCGAAGGCCATATTGAGACCTAGAATTTTGGGGCGGCGTCTTCTGCGCAGAAGTGTTCCCCATTTTGATTTTCGATAGCGTCTCTTGAGATCACGAATTTGGTCGACAGTTTTTAACGATTCATATGCCCCTGATCGAATATTTTCTTCGTTCAGCGACAGGGTGGAGGCTTCAGTCATTCGATAGGCTCCAGCGACATGAAAGCTCCGCGAGCAATGGTGTTGAAGGTGCGAACTGACGAAGCCTGCTGGGGGAATACAATCGCCATCGGTAAAGATGAGCAGCTGTGAATCGGGGGATCGACGAACCGCTTCATTGAGGATCTTGTTTTTACGAAAACCTTGGTCCTCATGCCAAACGTGTTCTACAGAAATTCCCACGGCAGATAACTCATCGACGATGGGCGAAATCTCTTCCATCAGGTCAGCGGTCGAGCCATCGTCAGCAATTGAGATGTTGAAGTCGCGACAATCCTGGCGCAGGTATCCCAGTAAAGAGAATCGCAGGGCAGGTCCATTGTTGTAGGCGGAGATGAAGACGCTGGCTGTGGCCACTTTTTTCCATTTCTTGCCGCGGGCAGATCGTATCCAAATGAAGATGATAGAGGAGGTGGCCCAGCATGGGAAAAGGAAGTTGCCAGCGTCTCCCCGTTGGGCTTGATCGCAGATACTCTATAGAAACAATTTGCAGGGAGGTTTGGTGGAGCTGAATAGCGCAGTGATCACTTTGCTAAAGCAAAGAATTTGCCAATCTTGGAGTGATCACGATACCGGCACCCCTGAAGAGGCGACCGCTCACTATGCGGCTGAGGGGCGACTGAATCCGATTTTCGACAACTCGGAAGTCGTCGTCGGAAGAGATCAGATTTATTCCTGGTTTCAATTCCAGCGGAATAAATTCAGCGCTCTCGAACGTTGGGATTTTCAGCATCGAGTGATGTCGTTTCATATTCAGCCACATGAGCAGATGGTTTTATGCCACAGCCACTTGTTTACGAGTGGGCAAAAGAGAGAAGAAAGTGGGCGCGTTCGGACTTTCATGGTGCCCGGCAATAGCCGCGATCTTTGGATGGAGTTGAATGGCGCATGGAAAATCGTGAGCAGAGAGATTCAGGTTGCCTTCGCAGCTTATGGTGACCCTAGTAAGCCGACTCCTTTGGGTTTCCCCACAGGAGGAGGCCGTTTCGAAAAGGAATCCTAATGGAAAATTCAATTGCACAAGATGTTTGTGATATCGAAAATTTGATCACTGAATACTGCCATCGTCTCGACCGAGGATCTGCCGGCGACGTTGTCGATCTGTTCACCGATGATGCCACTTTGGTTCCCGAGTTTGATGGCGAATATGAAGTTCATGGTCGCGCAGAAATCAAACGCTTCTTTCAGCATTACCACGATCATTTTCGCGCCAATGTTCGACATCTTCAGCACATGACCAATACTTCCAAGATTCAAGTCAGTGGTGATATCGCCTCAGCTCACAGTTACCTGCTCGCAACTTTTGTTTCTGCGGAAACAGGCTCAGGCGTAACAGTGACAGGGACCTACATCGACGCCTTGAAGAAGGAAAGACGTCAGTGGAAGTTCTTTCGCCGAACGATTCAGGTTCACTTCGCTTCTACCCATTCCGATACGATTGAGCAGCTCGAGCCGATGGGATTTGAAGGCGAATCCTCCTCTTAAAGGCTGTTCAGGCAATAATTTGACGATTTCGCACGCTTTAGCCTCTCAGATTTGGGGAGGATTATGGATTCATTGCTTGAAGCCGGGATAATAAGTAATCAGTTATTTTTAATTTCTCGGGTTTTTTCGGTCCGATCGTCCGTTCTTTCCGTGATGTTGAACTAAACCGTTTTCAGATGAACAGCGGGGCTCGCTGTTCCCGGTTCTACATTTTGGTTCCTTCAATGGGGGAGGATTCTCATGAAACCATCGCATTCATGGTTCATGTCCATCGTCGTATTTTGTGTTCTTTTCGGTTTGGGTTCAGTGGGATTTGCTCAAGAGCAAATGATTCCCCTGGATTTGGCCGATGGAACTCTATATCTCCAAGCGGAGACGGTCGACACTGGCCGCGAGATTAATCTTCTTGCGCAAGAAGAAGCCGTTTTTGCGAGTGATCGAGTTCGTGTTCTGGTGCTCGATCAGGCGATGAATCCGAATCTACAAAAGAGACTTGAGAGCCTGGGCGTTCTCCTCCTCGATTACTTGCCAAAGCATTCCTTTACGGTGCAATTGCAAGGGGTGGATTCCGAAGGGCTTGCCGCGGTCAATGGCGTTGTTCGCGTCGTCGATTACCGAGACGAGTGGAAGCTGCAGCCTGGAATCATTGAAAAAATGGGTACTCACCGTCAAGAAAGTCGCCGCGAGCTCGATGAGATGGGTTTGCTCGGCTTGATCGTATCCCTCCATCCAGGAGAAGATTTGCAGTCGGCGATCAATGACGTTCGTCAAACCGGAGCAACCGTTGAGAGGGTGGAGAAGGTCGGAACTCACGATGAGCTCTCCGTGATTACTCCTCCTCAAGGCCTCGCACGCCTTGCGATGATCCCATCGGTCCTCTTCGTTGAGGATGCACCGGATATTACCCTTCGTAATGCGACTACTCGCTGGGTGATCCAAACAAATGTCACAAATCAGACCCCTGTTTACGACAACGGTATTCATGGTGAAGGTCAGGTGATCGGTGTTCTCGATGGTCGGGTCGACCAAGGGCACTGCTCTTTCCCAACCGGAAAGATCATCGCCTACAACAGTAGTAATGGTTCAGATACACATGGTACTCATGTCGCTGGAACTGCTGCTGGAAACAACGGGGTCAATAACGACACTCGCGGCATCGCTTACGAAGCCAATCTGGTCACCAACACGACCCCCAGCTTTACCGAAGCGGGGATTACCAATCGTCTGAACCTGCACCATAGTCAGGGGGGGCGTATTCACACCAATAGCTGGGGTAATGATGGCACCACTGCCTACGACAGCTTGGCGCGGGGATTTGATGTGTTCCTGCACGACAACGAAGAGAGTTTTGTTTGTCTTGCGGTGACCAATGGCAGTGTTCTTCGGAATCCAGAAAACGCCAAGAACTTGTTAGCTGTTGGTGCCAGCCAAGATTCGCCGAATGAGGAAAATCACTGCACCGCAGGAGAGGGTCCGACCTCTGATGGCCGTCGCAAGCCTGAGGTTTATACACCAGGATGTTCGACCCAATCTTCCCAAGCCGGAACTGCATGTGGAACAACTGGGCTGACCGGTACTTCGATGGCATGCCCAGCAGTGGCAGGAGCCACGGCTCTGATTCGTCAGTACTACGTCGATGGTTACTATCCGAGTGGAGCGGCCACACCCGCCGATTCCCTGGTACCAACCGGTGCTCTTCTGAAGGCGACCATCGTCAACTCTGCCGTCAATATGACGGGTATCGCTGGCTATCCCTCCAACTTGGAAGGATGGGGGAGCGCAAGAATCAGTGATCCCCTCTTCTTCACTGGTGATAACCGAACCCTTGGTGTGCTCGACGATATCCGCAATGCTTCAGGATTAAGCACAGGTCAAAATGCGACCTACAACGTCAATGTCACCAATTCCGCTGAAAACCTGCGTGTCACGCTGGCGTGGACAGAAGTTGCGGGGACCGCTGGTGCAGCGGCTGCCTCCGTCAACAACCTCGACCTCGAGGTCACCTCACCGAGCGGGACCCTCTTCCTGGGCAATGTCTTCAGTGGAGGATTTAGCTCTTCGGGTGGTACTCGCGATAGCATCAATAACGTTGAGCAGGTTCATATCAACAACCCGGAGTTGGGATCTTGGACAGTCCGTATCGTGGCGACGGGCGTGAATAGTGGACCCCAGGGGTACAGCGCTATCGCAACTGGAGGAATTCAATTAGCCCCTGCCGATTGTAACGGCAATGGCATTCCAGATGACGCGGATATCTCCACCGGGACCTCCTCCGATTGCGACGGCAACTCGATTCCGGATGAGTGCCAAGAAGATTGCAACGGCAACAACATCGCCGATGTCTGTGACATCATCATCGGGACTTCAACCGATTGTGATAACAACTCGGTACCGGATGAGTGCCAGCTAGATTGCAACAGCAATGGTATCGCCGATCCATGCGATATTACTTCAGGCGCAGAAGCCGATTGCCAAGGGAATGGAGTTCCCGACAGTTGTGACATCGCTAGCGGTGCCGCGGATTGTGACGGCAATGGCGCAGTTGATAGTTGCGAAATCAGTTCGGGGGCAGCGGACTGCAACTTGAATGGAAGTTTGGATAGTTGCGACATCGCAGGAGGCATCAGCTCCGATTGCAATGGCAACGGGGTTCCCGATGACTGCGATGCGGTCAGTACCAACACATACTCAGCAAGCCCTGCTGCTCCTCTGCCACCAGATGTCAACGACACCATCGTGGTTGCTGATGCCGGATTGATTCTCGATGTCGATGCTCAGATCAATATTAGTCATACCTTCATTGGGGATCTGATCGTGGATTTGACCAGCCCTGCTGGAACCGTAGTCCGGTTACATAATGAAACTGGCACTTCGACCTCTGATTTGATCACCACATACGATGACGATGGCACAGGTACTGCACCTGCTCAGCCGCTCTCTGCCTTTGATGGTCAATCGAAGCAGGGGACATGGGCACTGACAGTAACCGATGTGTTCCCCGGTGCTGATGACGGAGTGGTTAATTCCTGGGGAGTCGTGGTCGAAGCTCAAGGTGCAGGATTCTCGGACTGCAACAGCAATGGAGTCGACGACGCTTGCGATATCTCTTCTGGTACGGCACCCGACTGTAATTCGAATGGCACCCCTGACAGCTGTGATATCGCTGCTGGAACGAGTACCGATAGCAATGGGAATGGTGTGCCAGACGAGTGCGATACCGCCGACTGCAACGGTAACGGTGTTTCTGATGATCAGGATATCGCTAACGGCACATCTCAAGATTGCAATGGCAATGCCATTCCTGATGAATGCGATATCACTTCCGGCCTTAGCGACTGCGACGGTGACGGTATTCCCGATAGTTGTGAGTTGATCAGTGGAAGTGGGTCCGATTGCAACGGCAATGGAACCCTCGATAACTGCGATCTCTCATCGGGAGCTGCAGCGGATTGTAACGGGAATTCGATTCCCGACAGTTGTGATCTCGCCTCGGGAGCTCCGGACTGTAACACCAATGGAATCCCTGATAGTTGCGACCTTGCTTCCGGAACACCGGACTGCAACAGCAACGGCATCCCTGATAGCTGTGATCTTGCCTCTGGAACTCCAGACTGTAATACCAACGGTGTTCCTGACAGTTGTGATATCGCCAGTGGTGCCGAAACAGATACCAATGGCAACGGAGTTCCTGACATTTGCGAAGTGGTCAATTTTGTCCGCGGAGATGGCAATGAGGATGGCTCACTCGATATCTCCGACGTCGTTTTCATGCTGGTCTTGCTCTTCAATAATGGAGCTGAACCAACGTGTGCAGACACCGTCGATTGCAACGACGATGGCAATCAAGACATTTCAGACCCGGTACAACTGCTTTCGTATCTCTTCGACAGCGGTGTGATACTTCCCGCCCCATCCCCGGGGTGCGGTGTCGATCCAACGGTGGATGGAATTAACTGTGATGCCTATGGACCTTGCCCCTAATCAGGTAAGGACTCATTGACGGTAACCGGGTCGCTGGCGTTGGCTGGCGGCCCGGTTTTTTTATGGGGTATCGAATTTTAGACCCCAAACACTTCACCCCCTACGGAATATGGAAGCTATCTGATTCAGCTGGGGCGATCGTTGCTCACGGACAATGGGGCAACCTCTATCGTAGGGAAGAAGATGGAGTGGTGCGATTCCTTATGGAATCAGCAGGTGCGATGACTTTTGACCAAAATTGAGCCTTTTACGATCACTGCCCCACGAGCTAAATCCATCTGGGCTTGTCCGAAATTCAGTTTGGAAAGAGACAAGTTAATCTAACTGCGTCGAGCGATCTTGAAATAAATTCCATTTGATAAAATGATAGTGTGAGAGTCATTCATCAGCTCAACACTTTAGGAGTTCGCCATGATTGTTTTTGGTCGCGCTGTCATCCTTGCTGTCCTCATCTGCATGCTTTCTGCATGCTCATTCACCACGAACATCAAATTCGGTTCATCGAAAGCCGACACGGAAAATGCCATCACCCAGGAGGCGGTCGAAGAGTTTATCGAGCGGTTCCGGGATAAGTGGAACCGTTACGACGGAGAAGCTCTGGGCGAGGAATACACCGAAGATGGCAAAACGGTTTTCGGCGGTGAGGTCTTCCCGATTGAAGGTCGCAAGGCTCTCGTCGAAAACTACGGTGTCGTGTTTGGCGATGGCAGCCCCTTCCAGGGGACTTCTGTAGCGATCAAGACCGAACAGGTCATGGATCTGGGTAATGGATTCTGCCGGGCTGATGGATCGTTTGAAGTCTTCACTGCTGATGGAGAATCGGTCATGACGGGCAAGTGGGGAAATGTGATGCAGATGACAAACGATGGCCTCCAAATGCTGCAGGAGGCTGTTTTCACAAACCTGAAACCGGAAGATGTCATCACCCCGCCGGCGGATGATCAGGCTTATGCTGGCGTGAAGGGGATGACTAGTGATCCGGCGATGAACAAGATCGTCAAAGCCTTTGAGGACAGCTGGGCCGCCGGAGACAGCGATGGCCTCGCTTCCATTTACACCGAAGATGCCATCCGACTGGTGGACTCCGCGCCGGAAACCGTCCGTGGGCGCGATGCGATCCGCGACAGCTTTGAGACCGGGTTTGCCGATGATTCACCCTTCAAGGGGTCTCGCCTGACCGGCAAGGTTCTGAGCATTCGCAATCTCAATGATCAGTATCTGATTGCCAATGGCATCTGGCAGGGGCTGGATGCGAACGGAGCGCCGATGGCCCGAGGACAGTGGGCCAACCTTTACCGCAGGGAGGGCGATGAGATCCGCGTGCTGATGGAAAATGCCGGAGCGATGGTCTTCACCGACCAGTAAGGTTTTGAGTTTTAAATAAAGGCCCGCAATGTCCGGTTTTCATGTACCGGAGATTGCGGGTTTTTTAATTATGAAGAACACATCTAGAAAGGTCGGGTACGGAAGATCCCCCTTGAAACTCAACTGGGCCCGACCAATGATGCGAAAAATCGGTGATCTCAGGATCACCTGATCATTCATACCCCGACGGTTCAGGAGTCCGCCATGAACAGAACCCTTCAGGTCATCACCCTTTCATTTTTGTGTCTCTCCCTTTCTGCCTGCGCAAACCTCCGATCGATGGATTCGGAAATAGGCATGTGGCAGGGCGGAGGCAAGGAGCTTGCGATCTATCCGGGTGATCCGGATCACCAGCAGATCTGGATCGACTACATCGAGGCTCACAATGTCCGTGATCTCGAGAAGATTGCCTCCATGAATGCTCCGGGGTGGGAGGGTTACACCAATCATGGGATTTACCTTCAGGGGACCGAGGCACAGATCGCAATGCTCGGTGAATTGTTTGAATCAGATCAGAATCCCCAGTGGGAAATCCGCTTCATGGTCGCCAATGACACGGAAGAGGAAACCTGGTTGACCACTGGCAACGAATGCACGTTTATTGGCTCGGATGGGCAGCAGGTCCGAGAACATTATGTTCACGATGTTCAGATTGAAGATGGCAAGGTCAAGACCGTCAAGGTTTACGCCCGATCAGCCCCCGATACACCGGCCAGTCGACTCGACAAAAAGCTGAGGGTTCTCTGGACTGCAGCGGATGCCGAGAAAATGCTGTCCATTTATGAAGAGGGGGCCATCGAACTCTTCCCCCAGTCATTTGCCGGATATGTGGGGCATGAAAATATCATCCAGCGTTATCAGGCGATGTTTGCCGAAGACAGCCCACTGGTGGGAGGCCGCATTGAAAGCAGGCTGGGTGGTTACACTGATCTGGGAGATGGCTTCTTCATCTACGATGCCCATGTCGAAACCCAGGCGAAGGATGGCGAGGTCGTGTTTGAGGGGCTGATGTCGGCCCTCGGTCGTGAACAGGATGGAAATCCCCGGATTATCCAGTTTGTGGCCCACAGTATGCCGGCAGATGACGTCAACTTTCTGCCTCCCAACCCAGAACAGGTCGATGAGGTGATTGCTTCCCTGCCGGCCATCGAAGTCACGGATCAGGCTCTGGTTGAGCACCTCGATCGCCTGAGGGATGGCTGGTACAACCACGATGTCGATGCTCTGGTTGATGAGTTCTGTGAGGGAGCTCGCATCATCACCGACGGGGAAGACTATGCGGTCAGGGGACTGAAAGACATCCATACCCATTACACCGAGTTTAATGACCAGATTGAGGAAGACTCTGTTTTCCGTGCTGGCGGAACCCTCGAGTACATCGTCACCGGTTACCACCCGATCAATGATCGTCATGTCCGTGCTTTTGGAGCCTGGGTGGTGCGTAATCCTGAAAAGGAACCGATCTTCCTTGGCGGTTTCGGCAATGTCTATCGTCGGGATGGCGATCGCCTGCAGATCCTCCTGAATGCCAATAGCGCCGTACCTTTCCCCACCGCCGAAGAGTGGGAAGAGATGCAGGCCGCTGAAGCCGCAGCTCAGGAAGGGTAAAACCTTCCGCGGCTAAAGCCCTTCAAATGTAGCAGTGTGTGCATACCTTTGGGCCGTCTCCTGGGTGATCTCGTCGCTGTCGACGAGTTCTTTCAGGTGGCGGTCCATGGTGATGCTGCCCTGGCGGCGCTGGGTTTCCATCTGGCTGGTGATCTGCGCCCACTTGCCGCTGCGGATCAGATGCGAGAGGGAGGGATGATTGACCATCACTTCCATCGCTGCACGGCGGCCCTGGCCATCCTTTCTGGGTACGAGCTTTTGGGCGATGACCATCGACAGACTGAAGGAAAGTTGCGAGCAGATTTCGCTCGAGCGTTCTCCGGGGAAGAGATCGACGAGGCGAGTGATGGCGCCACGGGCATCTTTGGTGTGCAGAGTGGTGATGACTACGTGTCCGGTTTCGGCGGCGGTCAACGCGAGGGCAGCAGTTTCCGGGTCGCGTACCTCACCGACGAAGATGACATCGGGATCTTCGCGTAACGCACTGCGCAATCCGCCACTGAAGGATTTGAGATGCTGGCCCAACTCTCTTTGTGAAACGAGAGCCTTGTCACCGTCGAGGATGTACTCGATGGGATCTTCCAAAGTGATGATGCGTTCGCCGCGCTCTTTGGCACGTCGCGTCAGCAGGCTGGAGACGGTGGTCGATTTTCCACTACCGGTGATGCCGGTGACGATGACGAGCCCCTGATCCAGCGACAGGAACTCTTTCCAGGTGCTATCGAAGGGGAAGCCGACTTCTTCCGGGGGTGGAACGTTGCGGGCGAGGACTCGCAGAGCGACGCAGGTGCCTTCGCGGGCGCGGAAGACATTGATGCGAAAGGAGAGATCCTTCTCAGGCCACTCCCAGGAAGCATCCACATCTTCCCCTTGTTGAACCCGCTCGAGGGTGTCCTCGCGGAGGGCGGGTTTGATGAGAGCCTGAACCGTATCGTCGTCGAGGTCTGCACCGCCCGGCAGGGGAATCAGCTCTCCATCGAAGCGGTAGTGGGCCGGTTTACCGGGACGCAGGTGCAGATCACTGATGCGCAGGACGCCACCAGAAAAGAAGCCGGGATCGGCGAAGCGTTCGAGAAGATCCAGGAGACTCCATCTTTGATCTTTAACGCCGTAAACCGGGCGAAATCGATCGCTGTTGCCCATCGATGACTCATTTCCTTGGCGGATTTAATGAAATCGACGCTGCGGGCCCGCTTGCGAGCTCCCTGCGTCAGTCTTATCCTCGCCAGTGTAGGTGCCAGAGACGGCCCGTCGACCGTCGATCGTAAGAACCCTCCGCACTGGTTGTATGGTGGGTATTTGCGGCTTATTCGACAGACTCCACGGATTTTTACGGATTTCCGTGAAGTGGGCACCTTGCAGTGCCGAAATATCCAGTGTTGGCCGGTCTCCGGCTCGTATGCGTGACCTCCGGGAAGTACGCCCCCCGGGGGACGCATTCGAGCCCGCGATCGTTCCTGGAAATAAGAGACATGGTCGGTCCTCGCGGATTTGAACACGAAAACATTGCCCCTGCAGATCTCAAGCGCCTCGAAGCGTGCGAGAAGCGTATCGGGTATCACTTCAAAGATCCGAATCATCTGGTTCAGGCGCTGACCCATTCATCCCTAAAAACCATCGATAACCCCTGCAATGAGCGCATGGAATTTCTTGGCGACTCGGTGCTAGGGATGGTGATGACGGAATTCCTCTTCAACTTTTTCCCGGATCGCCCTGAGGGAGAACTGACGCAGATCAAATCTGCCGTGGTTTCGACCAATACCTTGGCAGAGGAAAGTATGCGCCTTGGGCTCGATGATGCTTACGCCGTCGGCAAAGGCGTCACAAGCCGCCGCAAGTTGCCCAACAGTTTGTTGGCCAACGTGTTTGAAGCGGTGATTGCGGCCATCTATCTGGATGGTGGAATTGGCCAAGCCAAAGAGTTCATCGTTCGCAACCTTTATCATCAGGTGCTCGCCGTCAATCAGAAGGAGCACTCGGTCAACTACAAGTCTTTCCTGCAGCAACACCTGCAAAAAGAAGACGGCTCGACCCCCAACTATCGGGTCAAGAGCGAAAGTGGCCCTGACCACGCCAAGGAGTTTGTTGTCCAAGCGCTGCTGAAGAAGGAAGTCCTTGGAATTGGCGAGGGTACGACCAAGAAAGAGGCGGAGCAGGCCGCGGCCAAAGCAGCCCTCGATAAGCTGGGTGTCGATCCGACCGAAAGCTAGCTCTACCGAGGCTCCCCAAAAAATCGACAACTGGGATCGATCACTTTCGGTTCTTCGGGTGAATTTTGATCAAAGACGGATATCCTGATGCGTCCCGGGTGGTTCGCGAAAGCCATCAAGGCTTCCGGTGCCGACTGGAGATGAGCGGAGTGTGCGGTGACTACCCATTCAGGGAGTGCCGACTTAGATCGTGATCCATTGATCGAAAGGGTCCTGCGCGACTCATCGGTCCTGGGGAAGGTCTGTACCCGTCTCCAAACTGATTCGGTGTTGCACATTGGACGCTGCAGTGAAGGTGCCGTCGGATTACTTCTGACAGCGATCACTGAAAATCAACAACGCCCCCTCCTCGTTCTCACCTCCAGCCCCGATGCCGCTCAACAATTGCGTCAGGACATCACGACCTTTACGGGTCAGCCCATCGGTGAGTTTCCAATGTGGGAAAGCCTCTTCGAAGAAGATTCGGAGCCGGATCTCGATACCTTCCGTGATCGTCTCGATACTTTGAGGTCGCTGGAATCAGGGCAGTTGAAAACAGTGATCGCTCCAGTGCAGGCAGTCTTGCAACCGATCGGCCAAGAGACCGGGGAAGATCACCGCATCGTTTTGCGAGTGGGTGATCGCAAGTCCCGTGGAGATTTGGCTAAAGGGCTTGTCGAAGCGGGGTATCGCCGCTTCCCCCAATTGGCGCGCCCCGGTGATTTCGCGATTCGCGGAAGCCTCTTTGATGTTTGGCCCCGAGAGAGCCCGGTGCCTTATCGCATCGACTTTTTCGATGATGAAATCGATACGATTCAAACGATTTCCCCGCGCGACCAAAAGGTTAGCGGTGATCTTGATTTGGTGGTGCTTTCATTGGCTCCGCGGGAGTCGTGGTTTATCCGCGGGTGGACCGGCACTCAAAGTTTGCTCTTCGATGCCTTGCCGAATGATTCCGTAGTTGCGGTTTGGAACCCGAAAGAGGTCGAGGAGAGAGTGCATTTCCTCATCGGTCAGTGGGCTTCGGGGCAGAGGCAAGCACTCTGTGAGAGCTTTTGGGAGCGGGCGGGCCGGCATGTGCGTCTTCAATTGGATCCGCTGATTCCCGAAGCAGGGCATCGCCCCCTACAACTCCCGGTCGTCTCCGCCGATCGCTACCAAGGATCGTTGGAGGGAACTGTCTCTGCCTTGGCGGAAGTCTCTGACCGCGGCGAAGAAGTGATCGTCTTTTTGCGCCAGGAAGCTGAAGGGGAGCGCTTCCGTGAAGTGCTCGCCGAAGCGAGCGTGGGGCCGGAAATCCGCGTCAGGATGGGCCAGTTATCGACGGGGTTCCGCTGGCATGAAGATGGCGGCGGAATTTTTGTGAGTGGTCATGCCGCCCTTGGCCGTAAGCGCAGCCTTGAAAAAAAGGAGACGCGCAAACGGGTTGAAGGCAGGGCGGTCGATAACTTCCTCGAGCTTGAAGAGGGCCAGTTGGTGGTTCACGTCACCCATGGCATCGCAAGGTATCAAGGCTTGCGGGCGGTTCGGGATGGCGCGCGCCAAGGGGATTTCCTCGTTCTCGAATTCGCCGAAGGGGTCACGCTGTTGGTTCCGGTGGATCGCATCGATTTGGTGCAGAAGTACATCGGAGGGGGCCGTGCCGCCGGCAAGTTGGACAAAGTCGGTGGCTCACTGTGGTCGAAGAAAAAGGCCCGGGCAGAAGAATCGGTGCACGATTTGGCTGCCGAACTGTTAGAGGTTCAAGCTGTTCGTGCTGAACGTCCCGGTTATGCCTTTCCTGAAGACAGCCCCGCGGTAACCGCATTCGAGGATGCTTTTCCCTACGACGAAACCACTGATCAGCTCGATGCGATGGTCGCCATCAAAGCAGACATGGAAAAATCAAAACCGATGGATCGCCTCATCTGTGGAGATGTTGGCTATGGAAAGACGGAGTTGGCAATGCGCGCCGCCTTCAAAGCGGTGCAAGCGGGTAAGCAGGTTGCAGTCTTGGTACCGACCACCGTTCTCGCGCAGCAGCATTTGGTGACCTTCCGCGAACGTATGGCGGAGTGGCCGGTGAAGATTGCCGTGATCAGTCGCTTCCTTGGGCGCAAAGAACAGAATGAAGTTCTGGAACAGGTCTCCCAGGGCAAAGTCGATATTCTCATCGGTACCCATCGCCTGCTTTCCGGTGATGTTCACTTTGAAGACTTAGGGCTGATCGTCATCGATGAAGAGCAACGCTTTGGAGTGGCGCACAAAGAAAAGCTCAAGCAACTGCGTCGGCTTGTGGATGTGTTGACGATGACGGCGACGCCGATCCCGCGCACGCTGCATATGTCGCTAGTCGGAGTTAAAGATATCTCCAGTCTTCATGAAGCTCCGGAAGGCAGGGCACCGATTCAGACGGAGGTCACCGCTTTTGATGAGCGGCGTTTTCGTCAGATCGGACTGCGTGAGATAAACCGCGACGGCCAGATTTATTGGCTCCACAATCGAGTCGGCAGCATCCATGAGTGCCGCAATCGTGTCGAAAGCTTGCTGCCAGAGGCGAAGGTGACAGTCGCCCACGGCCAAATGGATGAGCTCGAATTGGAAGAGCGGATGGTCGAGTTCATCGACAAACGCGCGAATGTGTTGATCTCGACGACGATCATCGAAAGTGGTCTCGATATCCCCAGTGCCAACACCCTGATCGTTGAACGTGCAGATCGTTTTGGTTTGGCTCAGTTACACCAGTTGCGCGGTCGCGTTGGGCGCAGTCATCACAAGGCCTACTGTTATTTGGTGGTTCCCGATGACCAACCGATTCGCCCCGAAGCCCGATCTCGCTTACAGGCGATCGAAGAATACTCTGATCTGGGGAGTGGTTTCCAAATCGCGATGCGCGATTTGGAAATTCGCGGTGCAGGAAACATTCTCGGTAAGGAACAGTCTGGGCACATCGGAGCCGTTGGCTACGATCTCTTCTGTCGTTTGTTAGAGCGGGCAGTGGCTCACCTCCGTGGAACTCCAGCAGAAGAGCCACCGGATGTGGAGATGGCGCTTTCAGGGTTGTGCTTGATTCCGGACAGTTATCTTCCCGATATCCGACAACGCCTACGTCACTATCGACAGATCGCAACCGCTTTACGTTCGGGACAATTGGATGTTGTCACCGAAGATTTGCACGACCGTTATGGTCCTATTCCCAAGGAAACATACCGCCTCATCGGTCAGCAGCGTTTGCGCATCACCCTTGGCTCTTGGGGTGTGAATCGTATTGCGACTGAAGATGGTTGGATCATTCTGCGCGGTAACCGTGAAGGGATTCACCACGGTTTTCGCGGAATCGGCTGGGAGATTCGGGAGTTACCCGATGGCACCATCGCTGGCAGGCCCCCCGGAAGTTTGGCACCGGATGATCTAGATGGCGTTCTGGAAGCGTGGGGGCTGCAACAGGGAGCTGGAGCTGCGACCTAGAAGCTCGCTCAAAAGGAAAATCGCATCCGGAAGATTGAAGCTGCTGTCGTCGTTGTAATCGGTGAAATCGGCATAGTCGCAATCGGCCTTGACCGGGGAGGGGGCAAACAAGAGGAGGATCAGAATAATGGACAGTTCCCAGTGCTGTTGCATCTGAAACACCTCCCAATGCGGACTTGAGAAACAACGTTTCTCAACCACCCCTCATTATACGCCTGAATCGCTGTCGATGCTTCCTTCCAAGAGGCTCCTCGGATATCTTCAATCACTAGCTTTGATTAGGTGTCATTCAAGCAATTAGAACCGTGATGGTTCTCGAAAGGGTGCAGATGTCACTCCGATTTCGAGTTCAAAACAGAATCCTTTTAGGGTGTTTGCTAGCACTGTTGTGTGTGCTGATTTCAGCACCCATCAGCGCCGCGGATGTTCAAGCGTTTGTCGGCGCCAGAATCGTTCCCGTTTCTGCTGAAGTGATTGAGGAGGGAACACTCCTTGTTCGCGATGGAAAGATAGAGCAGATCGGATCGATGAAAGACGTCATCATTCCTGACGGGGCCGAGCGCATCGATGTCACTGGCAAGACCATCATCCCTGGATTGATCTGCACCCACAGCCATATCGGTTGGGGAGGGGGCGGTGACAGCTCCGAGCCGATCCAGCCCGAGTGTCATACCCTCGATTCGGTCGACGTCCGGTCCGCCAGTTTCATGCGCGCACGCGCAGGTGGTCTCACTCTCGTCAATCAGATGCCGGGATCGGGACACCTGATCAGTGGTCGCACCACGTACCTGAAACTTCGGGATGGGGGCACCGTCGAAGATCTTCTGGTCCACGACGCCAGTGGCTGGCCGATGGGTGGCCTCAAGATGGCCAACGGAACCAACTCCCAGCGCTCTGCTCCTTTCCCGGGAACCCGGGCCAAGTCTGCATCACTGGTGCGTCAGGCGTACGTCAAGGCTCAGGAGTACCAGGCCAAGATCGCCCGCGCCGAGGGAGATCCGGAGAAGATGCCCGAAAGGGACTTGCGCATGGAAGCGCTGGTTGAGGCTCTCGAGGGCAAGCGCATCGTTCATCACCACACCCATCGCCATGACGACATCCTCACCGTTCTGCGACTCAAGAAGGAGTTCGGTTTTGAGGTGGTACTGCACCATGTCAGCGATGCCTGGAAAGTCGCCAAGGAGATTGCCGCCGCCGATGCGGCCTGCTCGCTGATCGTCGTCGATTCACCGGGTGGAAAACTGGAAGCGCGGGATATCAAACTGGAAAACGGAGCCGTGCTGGAGGAGGAAGGGGTCAACGTCGCTTTCCACACCGACGACTGGATTACAGACAGCCGCCTCTTTCTGCGATCCGCTGCTCTCGGAGTCCGGGCGGGAATGTCCCGTGAAGGGGCACTGCGTGCCCTGACCCTCTCCGGAGCCGAGATGCTCGGGCTTGCGGATCGAACCGGTTCCCTCGCGGTGGGCAAAGATGCGGACTTCGCTGTTCTTTCCGGAGATCCGTTCAGTGTGTACACCCAGATCCTCCAAACATGGGTGGAGGGAAAGCAGGTGTTTGATCGCACAAACCCCGAGCATCTTCTCTTTGCCATCGGTGGTCGCGGAGCGGGTGACGATACCGCCTACAACTGTTGTGGCGGGGAGGATCACTAATGAAAATTCCATCAACCCTGATTCAATTCCTGGCACTGATCCTGCTCTTGGCGGGCACTCTTGAGGTGCAGGCGCAAAACATCGCCATCTATGGGGATACCGTTCACACCATGGCGAAGACTGCCGAGGGCCAATGGCAAGACCCCATCGAGAATGGGGTCGTCCTGATCATCGATGGCAAGATCAGTGCGGTCGGACCCGCTTCTGCTGTGGAAGTTCCGGAGGGAACTCCCGAGAAGCGCTGCAAGGTCGTGACTCCGGGTCTCATCGATGCCCGCTCTGTAGTGGGTCTCGCCGGCTGGCTCAACATCGATCACGACTCCGATCACATCGAACGCTCTTCGCCGATGCAACCGGAGCTGGCTGCTCTGGATGCCTACAACCCGCGCGAGCCGCTGATCGATTGGGTGCGATCCTTCGGAGTCACCACCCTCCACACCGGGCATGCTCCCGGGCAGCTGATTTCCGGACAGACCTTCATCGTCAAGACCCGGGGCAACAGCGTCGACGATGCCGTAGTGCAGAGACAGTCGATGGTGGCGGCTACTCTGGGATCGGATGCACTGCGCAGTGGCAAGGAAAGCCCTGGAACTCGTGCCAAGCAGATGTCGATGCTGAGGCAAAAGTTCATCGAGGCGAAGGCCTATCAGGAAAAGGTGGCCAAAGCCGCCGCGGATGAGGAAAAGGACGCCCCCGCCCGTGACCTGCGCAAAGAAGCGATGGGACAAATCCTCGACGGAAAAATGCCGTTGATGATCAATGCCCATTCGTCGGTGGATATTCAGAACGTGCTGAGATTGCAGAAGGAGTGGCAGATTCCGGTGATCCTTCAGGGGGGAGCGGAGTGTTACGACTTCGTCGAACCTCTGAAAGCACAGGGAATTCCGGTGATTCTGCATCCGACGATGATGCGCTCTTCCGGAGCGGGCAAGAATGCCAGCATGGAGACCGCTGCCAAGCTGATCGCTGCAGGAGTACCGGTAGCGATGGGCAGTGGCTACGAATCCTACGTTCCCAAAACCCGTGTGGTTCTTTGGGAAGCGGCCATCGCCTGTGCCTACGGCTGTGAGTTCCGTGATGCACTGGGATTGATCACCCATTCTGCAGCGGCCCTTTTGGGGATCGGCGACCGTGTCGGCTCCCTCGAAGTTGGCAAGGATGGAGACGTAGCTCTCTTTGATGGAGATCCGTTCGAGTACACCAGCCACTGCCTGGGAACCGTGATCGAAGGAGAAGTGGTCAGCGATATCGCGCGCTGATTTTTCCTGAAAGGTTTCGATGCAACCTGTGGGCACTGCAGATGAGAAAGCAATGCTGGCACGCTGTTCAGGCGTGCCAGCATTGTTGATTTTGATGGTCTTGATCCTGATCGGCACTGCATGGCGTCTCGGCCTCGGTGAGTTCAAGGGGGAAGAAGGTCGTCGAGCCATCGCTGCCCGCGAAATGATCTCCAGCGGCGATGGGATAGTGCCGACGGTTTGGGGTGCGCCTTATTTGAACAAGCCCCCCGGATACCCGTGGGCGGTAGCGGCCTCCAGTTTTGTGACCGGGGAGGTCAACCCGCTGGCAGTGAGGATCCCTGCCTACCTTTCCTTAGTCGGCCTGGCGGTCGTGATGTTTTTTCTCGGTCGTCGTTGGGGTGGTCCTGAAGGAGGACTGCTGACTTCATTTCTGTTGGTTTCCTCCATCGAGATGCAGAAGAAAGCGATGATCGGGGAAACGGATCTGATGCTGACTCTGGGAATCGCCGTCTATGCTCTGGGAATGCTGGACCGGGAGTGGAAAGTCCGGCATCTCTTTCTCGCCTGTGGCGGACTGTTGATCGCCGGTTTTGCCAAGGGACCCGCAGCACTGCCTTTTGTGGCGGGATTGATTCTGTGCCGTTTTTTGCGGGATGGTTACAGCCTTCGCGGACTGGTCTTTTCAGTGGGGCCTCCCCTCTTCATGGGCGCGTCCCTCGGTCTCTGGTATTTGCTGGTTCAGAATCGGCTTGCGGAGATTGATGTCCTGTCTTACTGGCAATCGGAGACGTTGAGAAATCGCAAAGGTACAGCAGCCTTCTTCAGTTCCCGACATATGCTGGAGTTTGTACTCGGCTCTGTCCTTGGCATGATTCCCGCCGTGTTGGTTCTGCTCGAACCCAAGAGGTGGCTCTCCAGCTGGCGAGAGAAGCACTGGTCGAAGGCGGCAATTCTGGCGAGTCTGGGTGTTCCCTCGCTGATCTTTTTCTTCTGGCCTGATACCCAGCCGCGATATCTGCTACCACTGATGCCCATCCTCTGTTTCTGGGCAGGTACCTATCTGGTTTCCTGTAAAGAGGGCCTGGGAATCCGCATCTTCAGCTTCCTTTTGAGATCCCTTCTGTGTTTGGGAGCGGTGGGGGTCTTTTATGAAGTCTGGTGGGGAACCTATGAGGCGGTCCTGACCCTCTCGGCTGCGTGGGGAATCACAGTGTGGTCGCTGGCGACGCTGGGGATCGCACTGATTCCGGAAAACCGTTGCAGGGTCTTGTCTGCGGGTGCGTTGTCGAGAATCCTTTTACTGTTGTTCAGTGTCTCGGTGATCCAGCTGGTCTGGATTGTGCCCATCCGTACAGCGGAAACCCCTGCTGGAGATTTCGCTGGTTGGGTGGAGGAACAGGTTCCCGAATCGGAAACGGTGTGGGTGGCCGTCGAGGACCACTGGAACGAATTGGCGACGATTCAGCGTTCTCTCAAGGGGAGATCCCTGGCTCCGGCAGATGGGGCAGGTGGCTGGATTCTGGAAGAGGTTCCTGACAACCAAAATCAGGATGCCTGGCTTCTGGAGGATAAGTGGGTTTCACTGAAACCGTGGACCCAAGAAGGATCAAAATGAACTCGGCGATCGATCACCACAGGCAGATTCAGAGTCTCCCCCTTTGGGGATGGGTTCTCGTGTGGGCACTGGGGATGCCCACCATGGGACTCTTCGCCCATGACGGGGTTCATGTCGATGTTGACCGAGTGAATAAAGAGCTGGAAAAGAGCGACGATCCCGGGCCACTCTATTTGATTCGGGCAAAGTTGTGCCGCAAGCATGGTCGCCCTGATTTGGCTTTACAGGATTTGAAGTGGGCACGGGGTTGCGGGGTAGATCCTGAAGCAGAGATGCTCGAACGCGCGCTCTGCTTACGTGATTCAGGTAAAGAAGCTGCAGCATTGGAGCTGCTGGATCAGTTAGTTCAGCGCTCGGGAAATATGCTGGTAGAGGCCCTCGATGAGCGATCAGATCTGCGTTTACGAATGGGCCAGATCGATGGTGCGATCCTCGACTTGGTAAGGGTTCATGCATTGATCCCGGACCTTGAAAAATCGCTGAGGTTGGGTGACCTCTACGAACGACGAGGTGCTCACGTCTTGGCTGCAGGAGTCTATCAAAAAGCGATGGAGTTGGGGATCGACAGTTCTCTGCTGGTCATCGCACGGATCCGAGCAGAAACAGCCAGTGGCGGATATGACATCGCTTTGAAACTGGTCGATGAAAAACTTCTCGACGCTTCTTTGAAAGCACCTTGGTATCAACGGCGAGCCGAGATTTATCGTGCCCAGGGTGAAGAATCGAAAGCGATCACTGATTTGGAGAAGGCCCTCAAAGAATTAGATGGGATCTTCAAAAGACGGCCAGTGCCGATTCATCAGGTGACGAGAGCACGAGTATTGAGATTGTTGGGCAGAACTGAAGAGGCACGTAAGCAGCTGGAAGAGGTTTTGCGCAAATCTCCTGGTTATGCCAGTGCACAACGAGAAATGGATCTGCTCGATGCACATCAGGAGGATGCACATCAGGAGGATGCGCAAAAGGAGAATGAATCTCCCTGATCCTTATTCGTCAAGGATTCGGCGTCCTTCGAAGATGAACTCTTTGTCGCCGTGGCGATTTCCCCAAACGATGCAGCCGATGGCATGGATTCCGATGACAGCATCGATGACTTCTGGGCTCGCCCATTCGGGAGTTCCTCCCCACTCTTCGATAAACTCGTCTCTCAGCTCGGGCATTTTTTGCCACAATCCCAGTTCCAGGCGGACCCAGTCGAAGACGGGATGATTGGCGTGGGCGTGCTCAAAGTCGATGATTCCGAGGCTTTGACCGTTCCAGAGCCAGTTGCGCGGCTGGAAGTCGTTGTGGCAGGGGACCCTTTGGTGCCCTTCGAAGATACTTCCATCCCCGACCCTTTGACGGGCTACCGAGATTTCTTCTTGAGTAAGGCAGTCTGACCCTTGTTCAATCCAGCTTTCGAGTCTTTGCGGTAGTGCCCGATTCAGTGGCAGAGAGTCTTGATCTTTAAAAGGCTGTTGCTGCCAGGCTTTTAAAAATTGGGCAGCGAGGCGGCTTGCTTGAGACCAATCCGGCATAGGGATGGAATGAAGAGCCATATTGATACCGGGTAACCGTGTCATCAGCAGCGCAGGGGGCTGATCTTGTTGATCCAGGATACTGGGGCAGAAGATATTCGCGGGGAGTTGAATTTGCCCAGCTCGAGAGAGGGCTTCCGTCTCCTGTTGCCAACCACGTCCGGGTAGGAATGTTTTTAAGATGGCTTGGTCAGGATGTCCTTCCCAATCGCCAGACCAGACTGAGCAGCCAGCGGTACCGCCCAACCGTTTTTGCGGGCAAAATCCTGGGTATTCGGGTGTGTCCAATTCGTCCTCCTGAACTTTGTGAATTTTACCTTCATCGATCGAAGAGACCACGAGGGATCATGTCTAAATCACAAAAAACTAAACTAGGCTTTTTCTCTTCGGGAGTGGTCGTCTTTACCACTGTTGTGGGCGCAGGGGTATTTACGACCACCGGCCATTTTGCTGCGGAGTTGGGTGAGGGGTGGGCGGTTCTTGCGGCGGTTTTACTTGCGGGGATTCTGGCATTTCTTTCGGCACTGACGACGGCAGAATTGGGAGCGATGATTCCCAGCAGTGGCGGCGAAGTTGTATATTTTCGCCGCGCTTTGGGACCATTGGCAAGTTACGTGTTTGGAGTAATCTCAGGTCCGTTTGCCTGGACGGTAGGAAGTGCATTTGTCGCCGGGACTCTGGGAAAACATCTTTCCAACCTGTTCCCGGCGATTCCCGAAAAGGTGGCAGCCGTCATTGCGATTGCAATTCTGATGGCGATTCATCTTCGCGGGCTGAAGACCGGAGTCCTCTTCAACAATTTTATGACCGTTATCAAGGTTGCCCTGGTTCTGGTTTTTATCCTCTCAGGCCTGACAGCTCTGGGATTTGGAGAAGTGGCAGAGACGACTCTTTCAGAGTCATTGTTTTCGTCAGCAGGGGCACCCGCTGATGAAACAGAGCGCGGCTGGTTGGAGAAGATCTTCTTCGCCAGCATCATCGCCGGTTTTGCCTTTACCGGCTACAACGCCATCGTCTTGATGGCTGGAGAAGTTGATCAACCTGATCGTAACATTCCGCGATCACTGATCATTGGGCTTGGACTGATCACCGTACTCTACCTGCTGGTAAATACTGTCTTTATATGGACGACTCCTGTTGCCCAGATGGTGGGTGCCGATGGAGAAGGAATTCCCGATCTGGGGACTCATACCGCACGTGTTCTCTTTGGTGATCATGCTGCGATGCTCTTCGATGCGGTTTTTGTTCTGGTCCTGATTCCGACGTTGAGCAGTTGCTTGCAGGTCTCTTCCCGTGTGATTTGGCGGTTGGCGCGGGATGGTGAGTTGGTTCCCGCACTCGGAGCGACATCCGACAGTGGAACGCCGCGTCCTGCCCTGATCCTGCAGACTCTTCTGTTGGTGATCGCGGTGGTGGCCGTCGACAAAGCATCCCTTCTTCTGGTCAATGGCATGTGTGTCCTCCTCATGGATTTTCCGACGGCGATGACGATCTTCATCCTGCGCAGGAAGGAGCCGGACACACTGCGGCCATTCAAGGTTCCACTGTATCCGTGGGTTCCACTGGTGAGAGTTCTGTTGGCGGTCTACGCCGGTTACAGTTTTGTCATGAAGGATGAGAATCACGGCCCATTGGCATTGGGGATGGTCATCGTGATCTTGGCTTTGAGGCCGATTTTCAAATTGGCAAACCAAGGGAAGAAGGCACAGGATTGATCACGGTTCAATCGCTGTGGATCGGTGAGTCTCTCTCCGAGCTGGAAGCGCTCTGTATCCGCTCCTTTCTCCATCATGGGCACTCTTTTCACCTCTACACCTATGAGAATGTCGGCAACATTCCCGAAGGCACGGTGATCCGGGATGCGTCCGAGATTATTCCCAAAGATCTGATCTATCGCGTTCGTGACAGCCTGGCGATCTTCTCAGATCAATTCCGCTGGGAATTGCTGTGCCGTCAGGGAGGCTGTTGGGTCGACATGGACATGATCTGTCTCCAGCCATTTGATTTTGAGGAAGAAGTTGTTTTTGGTCTGCAAGGGGAAGGTCAGGTGGCGACGGGTGTGTTGATCTTTCCCCAAGGACATCCCATCGCTTGCGACGTCGCCGAAACGTGTCGTCACCCCCATCGGGTTCTTCCGTGGGACACCCTGTACGATCGTTGCAGAAAGTGGGTGAACCGGAATCTGAGGGGAAACCGGCGAGAACATCTGCGATGGGGAGAGTCGGGCGGACCGAAAGGACTGACACGGGTTCTGAAATATGGGGGGATCCTCGATCAAGCCCAGCCGGCGCATCGTTTCTATCCAGTGGAGGCACCGCGCTGGAAAGCGCACTTCGATGGCACCTTCAGAAACGGGCTCGAAGAGTTCAGCGATAGCCATTCCACCCATCTGTGGAATGAGATCTTAACCGCAAAGAGATTTCAATCGGAACGTAGCGAGATGCCCATCAACAAGAACGGACCCTTTATCGAAGGCTCCTTCATCGATCAGATGATGCGTCGTTATCAGTGACTCCCTATGGAGTGTGAATACGAATGTCCTTGAACTGGATCGGCGTTCCTTCTGACTGCAAACAGATGGGGCCTGCCACCTGTTCACAATCCGTGGCCTGATTGACCACCTTGCCGTTGACGATCAAGGTCACGGTGCCGCCGATGCAGTGAATCTCATAGTGGTTCCACTCACCGACAGGATACTCCGCCATCTCCGTCTTTTTGGTGTTCCTGCCATTGGTTCGATCGGGATCGGTGGTCATGACGAACTTCTCAATATTCCAGAAGTCGCCGGCATTTTTGGACATCAATTGCGCCTCGATGCTGCGCGGCCAAACCTTGTGCTCGCCGATCTGGCGGAAGAGGACCCCCGAGTTGCCCTCTTTTTTGGTGACCGGGTCCCAGCGCCAGTCGAGCTCCAGAACAAAGTCCTGGTACTTCTTCTGGGTGTAGATGTATCCGGCAGGGGTTCCTTTGCAGGTCAAGATGCCGTCCTTAACCGACCAGACGTCTTCCTTTTTGGCGTCACCCACCAGAAACGCATCCCAGCCATCTAGGTTACGGCCGTTGAAGAGGAGTTCACTTTCGCCGGTGAACCTCCAGCGTTCGGTGGCCGGGATTTCGCGGATCTTGATGGATCGGTACCAAAGATCACTATCGTTGTGATCCTGAAGGCAAATGTGGCCTTTCTTGACGGTGCCGAAATCTTTCCACGCTGCAAACTTGCTGTTAGCGACTCGGCGGTTCCAATCGAGAGAGCCAATTTTAGCAGTAAGAACCCGAACGCCATTGAGCCAGTGCTCGACATAGCCGCCGCAATGAACGATGCGAGTGTGATTGATTTCGCCGGTGGGGTTTTGCTGTTTGTTCATGGGTGAGTAGAGGCCGTAGAGACCTCCCGCAGAGGTGCTATCTGAACTGGTGAGATCATCGATATCCAGAACCTGATACTCCGGCGCAGACTCGTAGGGTGCACCATTGTTTTCATTGGTCAGATACATAATGCCACTATTAGCCCCTTTGCCGGCTTTCCACTCTAGCTCGAGAATGAAATCGTCAAACTGATCGATTGTGACGATGTCGCCGCCGCCTCCTGCCTTGATGACACGAAGCCAACCGTCCTCGACGAACCAGCCTTGGGTGGGAAATCCATCTTTTCGATATCCTCTCCAACCTCGTGGTGATTCTCCATTGAAGAGGCTGACCCAGCCCGCAGAAGATTGCGCCGGCGTGAGAGCATTGGGCTCTTCTGCGATCGCAGTGAGGGTCAGAAGAGAAGAGAGAACCACAAAAATCGAGAGACGAAGAAGCATCGGAGTCCCCATTTCTTGAAAAAAGCCGATCTCCAAGGTAATCGGCGATTTCCCATGGTCAATCGGGGACAGCAGATTTGACCCGGGCGCTCTGAGAGCTTGAAATACAACTTCAAACCAAGATTCAAGGAGACTGTCGTGCTGACCCTGATCATGACCCTTTGCCTTGTCGTTAACCCTTCTTCAGAGACTCATGAGATCCGCACAGTGGAGGGTTGGAAAATCCGTGTGGATAAAGCCCTTCTGGAAAAGGAGCCGGAGCTGGCCAAAGAGGCGTTATCTCTCGCTGAACTGCAACTTCGGGATCTGACATGGGTCCTGCCAGAGAAGCGGATCGCTGAGTTACGTCAGGTCGTCATCGTTCTCGATCTCGATCACCCGAAGCTCAAAGGAATGCAATACCACCCCAGCCGTCAGTGGCTCAAAAATAATGGTCATGCGGAAGATCTGGCTCTGTGTGTGCACATTCCCCAGGCACAATCATTTGTTTCATTGAAACGGTCGAACATTCAGCCGTGGGTGATGCTTCACGAAATGGCTCACGCCTGGCATCATCAGTTTCTGGGCTTTGATCATGCGGGAATCAACGCGGCTTTCGACAAGGCGGTGAAGAAGGGCAACTATGAAAAGGTGATGCACATGAATGGCAGGACCACCCGTCACTATGCTCTGACCGACGCCAAGGAGTATTTTGCAGAGGGGTGTGAAGCTTACTTTGGCACCAATGATTTCCATCCGTTTGTGAAACCCCAGCTGAAATTGCATGATCCTGAGCTGTTTGGTTTGATTGAAAAGTTGTGGAATGGGCCTCCGCTGGCCCAGAAGGAAGGATTGAAGCGACCATGAAAATCCGTTTTATCCCGCTGCTGTCTGTCTTGATCCTGTTCGGACTATTCAGTTTTGATTTGGGAGGCCATGAATCGGAGGCCGACCCTGTCCAGCGACTGGTTGTCGGCTCGTGTCTTAAACAGGATAAACCCCAGCCCTGTTGGAGGCCGATCAGCAAGTATCAACCGGATGTCTTGATTCTTTGTGGCGACAACATCTATGGGGATTCACGTGACGTTTCCAAACTGGCGAGGGATTGGGCAACTTTGTCTGCTCAGCCAGACTTTGCTAAATTAAGGAAACAGTCGACCCTTCTGGCCACATGGGATGACCATGATTATGGCCAAAACGATGCGGGGCGCGAATATCCCGTCA
>NHDG01000006.1 GCA_002167285.1 Planctomycetia bacterium TMED53 | reverse complement strand
TTTCCGTAACCCATCGTTCCATCACTAAGCTTGGTCGGAAAAGCGAGGAAATCTCCTCTGCTGAGTGTCTGCGCCTTACCTTTTGAAGCACCCACCTTCTGCATAGGGATTCCGGTAGCTTTACCTTTATCCACTGTGCCGAAGAAGATTCCGGCTTCAGGCTTAACCTCAAGGTTCAATTTGTCCCAGCTTCCATCCCTCACTTTAGAGACGGTCCACTCGCGAAGTTCGTTAGAAACATCGCCATCGAGCTCAATCCAAACTCGACCATTCGAGAAGAGGCACAAGAACCAGCGCTGTTCCTGGGTTATAGGAGGGAGCAGATTGTAATTTGCTTCTGTGCTTCGGTAGTAGCGCCAGCGAGATTTCACCCGATCGGCATCCGCGATGAATGCCGTGTCGATGCCGAGTTCAGCGATTCGATTGAAGAGGATGTCTCCGCGCCAAATGACCCTGACGATGGGCCACTCCGGGTTAGACCCAAGGTAATCGGCCATCGTATAACTGCGCTGTACCACGGCACCGGGTGCGATGGTTTCCCCTTTGAATTTTTCCTCTGAAGCTTCTCCAGGAAAGTTGATCGGCATATTCATTTGGCCGAACTGGTAGCGAACGATCATCCCAAGTGGCCATAACTTGGGATCGATGATTTGCAAATCTTTGTCAGTCTTATTGGTCACACGAATCGTGAACTTGACTTCTTCCCCAGGTGAGTAAGTACGATCTGAAAAGTTCACTTCCCATGCCAGATCCTCATTACGATCTGCAAGGGGATCAATCGGCACAGGAACTCGCGCAGTATCGTCTGTTTCCGTCGGTTTCTCTGCGGAAGCATCGTCGGAATCCGTTTCAGCAGGTTTTCCCTCTTCAGGCTTTGGAGTTGCTCCCCGAATTTCCAATAGCTGAATCACGTGCCAGCCGTACCGGGTTTTGCAAGTGGCGAAGCCTCCTTCTTCTGCAATGTCGAAGGCTGCTTTTGAAAACTGAGGTTCCATCTGCCCCGGGGAAACCCAATCGAGATCCCCACCGAGGATCTTGGTTCCCACATCCAGGGAGTACCTCCGTGCCATCGCTTTGAAATCGGTCCCCGCCTCTGCCGCCGCCAATAGCTTGTTCGCGACTTGCTCATTGGCCACCAGGATATGGCGCAATTTTCGCTTCTCCTGGGCCTCCAATGAGGAACCAGCCGTCAGCAAAGAAAAGAAGGCCACGAGAATGAAAAGGAAGAATCGACTTGGGAAAACCCTTGTCTCTGTCATTCCTGAACGGTTCGGCTCCAAAGATGGAATCGGTGTCATATTACTCCTGTCGTTCCCCTATCTGAAAAAGTAGGGAAACCTTGCAAATTTTTCGGGTCGATCCCCTATCACTTCGAATCGCGAATGACGCCAGCCAACCAGATTTAGGTAACCAGATACAGCCGCGAAAAGCGCAAGGCTGAACTGCTTCGGTGGACGATTTGACGAATCCTGAATTCGATTCAGCTGTGAATCTATGGGATTCGTTGCAAGATAACACGGGAGGCGGAAACTGAGAAGCGTATCCGCAGGGCCGGAAAGGGCAGGAGATTGATTTCCAAGGCGCGTAGAGCTGAATTCGGGCTGTTTCTGGTCGTCGTCGTCTGGGGTGCAACCTTCGTCTCTGTACAACAGGCGATCAAGGAAATCCCGGTCCACTCCTTCCATGTCCTGCGCTTTGGAGTCGCCATCGCTATTCTGCTGCCAGTGCTGCTGATACGGAGGGCACGAAACCGCCAACCGAAGAAGAGCGATCCGAAGCTATTGTGGAAGGCGGGACTTCTGACCGGTTTTTCGTTATGGCTCGGTTACTCCTTCCAGACGACCGGATTGATGTACACGACGCCTGCCCATTCCGGTTTCTTGACCGGACTCGCCGTCGTCGTCGTTCCCCCTTTAGCGTTTCTCTTCCTCAAAGAAAAGATGAATCAAGGAGTACTGGTGGGAGTTCTGCTCGCAGCCACAGGTCTCCTCATGCTCACTTTCGGGGGGGAGGTACAAATGGACAATCCTCCTGAAAACCTCGACATCGTCCGCGGCGACATGATCTCATTCGGCTGCACCATCGCCTTCGCATTTCAAATCATCTTCAAGGCTCGCTGGGCTTCACAACTCTCGGCACTGGCACTGACGACCGTGGAGATCGGTACCGTCTTCCTGTTGTCGTTGTTTGCCGCACTGACCCTGGAAGAGATCCCCAACTTTTCCGAACTGAATCCGACCGTTTGGAATGCTGTCGCCTTAACAGGAATCCTGGCGACGGCGGTCGCTTTCCTGATCCAAAGCTGGGCCCAGAAATCGACGACAGCGGTGAGTACTGCAGTGGTCTTTGCCATGGAGCCGGTGATGGCGGCACTCTTCTCCTGGTGGCTGATCGGTGAATTACTCAGCTGGACTGCCGCCTTCGGCGGCGTGCTGATGATCGCCGGCATGCTCGTGGCAGAACTTGGCTTGCCCTGGCAGAAAAAGGCTATCGAAGAGGAGTAAAGCTTCGCATCAAGGCTTCACCCTAGGGGCTTTCAGGGATGCGAATCTGCTCAACCAACTCTTGCACCTCTTGCGGAGGATCAGCAGTAAAGCTACGAACGATCGCGGCCACTATGAAGTTGAAGCACATTCCGATGGAGCCGATCCCCTTCGGCGAGATTCCCCACCACCAATTTTCTGCGCTATCAAGTTCGGGATGCATGAAGCGGAAATAGATGATGTAACTCGCCGTGAAGAGCAACCCCACAACCATTCCGGCGATGGCCCCTTCTCGGTTCATCCTCTTCATGAAAATCCCCATGAAGATCGCCGGAAAGAAGCTGGCGGCAGCGAGACCAAAGGCGAAAGCGACCACTTCGCCAACAAAACCAGGAGGATTGATTCCCAAATACCCGGCGAAACAAACACCTACCCCCGCAGCGATTCGCGCAGCCAGCAACTCCTGACGATCAGAGAGGTCGGGCTTGAGCCATTTGCGCAACAAGTCGTGGGAGAAGGATGTGGAGACGACCAACAATAATCCCGCAGCGGTCGATAGTGCCGCAGCCAATCCCCCTGCAGCCACCAATCCGATGACCCAGTTCGGCAAGCCGGCGATCTCCGGATTGGCGAGAACCATGATGTCCCGATCGATGGTCAACTCATTAAGAATCGGATTTCCAGCTTCATCGACGGCGGCTGCACCCACGTATTGGATGAGCCCATCGCCGTTGAGGTCTTCGTGCCGGATCAGCCCTGTTCCCTCCCAGGTCTTGAACCATGCCGGCATGCTTTCATGGGACTGGAATTGGCCCTCGGTGTAGACCGTATCGATCAAATTGGTGCGCGCAAACACGGCGACCGCGGGAGCTGTGGTGTAGAGAATGGCGATGAACAGCAGTGCCCAACCGGCAGAAGTTCTCGCATCCCTCACTCTGGGAACGGTGTAAAAGCGAATGATCACATGGGGCAAGCCGGCGGTTCCCGCCATCAAAGCAAAGGTGATGGCGATCAGGTTGAGAGTGTTGCCACTCCCCTGGGTATACGATGAAAAGCCCAACTCTTCATGGAGCCCATTCAATCGGTGAAGCAATGTAGAGCCTTGGCCTGGAGTATCCATACCAAAGCCGATCTGAGGGATCGCCCAATCTGCCACATAGATCGAAATGAAGATCGCCGGAACCATGAAGGCAAAAATCAATACACAGTACTGAGCCACTTGGGTGTAAGTGATCCCCTTCATCCCACCGAGGACCGCGTAAAGAAAGACGATTCCCATGCCGATCAACACCCCTGATGTGATGTCGACCTCGAGGAAGCGACTGAAGACGAGCCCCACCCCACGCATCTGCCCGGCAACGTAGGTAAAGGAAACAAAGATGGCACAAACGACTGCCACGACTCGAGCAGTCTGGGAGTAATACCGCTCACCGATGAAATCGGGAACGGTGAACTTTCCAAACTTTCGCAGATACGGCGCCAGTAATAAGGCCAACAGAACGTATCCGCCGGTCCAACCCATCAGATAGACAGATCCATCAAAGCCAGAGAAGGAAATCAAACCCGCCATCGAGATAAAGGATGCGGCACTCATCCAATCCGCTGCGGTGGCCATCCCATTTGCCAATGGTGGAACATGGCCACCGGCAACATAGAACTCACCGGTGCTATTCGCCCGTGACCGTAACGCGATGACGATGTAGAGCAAAAAGGAAGCGCCCACGAGAATTGCGGTCCACTGTTGAATCTCCATCACTCGTCTCCGTCCGCAAAGTACTCGTCATCGAGCTTGTTCATTCGCCAGGCGTAGACCCAAATCAGAATGACAAAAGTGAAGATGGAGCCCTGCTGAGCGAACCAAAAGCCGAGGGGGGTCCCCGGAAGAGGGGCCAGAATTCCGTGGAGTGCGTCGGCAAATGCCAACCCCATTCCGAAGGAAACGAATGCCCAGATGAAGAGCAAGATGGCAATCAACTGCAGATTCTTACGCCAATAGGAGCGGTGACCCGAAGATTCCTTCGGATTTTTCTGCGGATTTTGCTGCGGATTTTCGCGGTTCGATTCAGTGCCCATGTCCCCCCGATCGCTGGAAGCCATCATGGGAGATGGAAATTAAGGGTCAAGGGACTAAACTCTTGTGCGATCCCGTTGGTGATTCGCCGACGCTGGAAAGGGCCGCCGATGCAAATCTCTCTTCTCGCTCTCTTCTCCGCACTCGCTCTGTGGTTGGGCTACCGCTTCTATGGGAAGTGGATCTCGACCCGCGTGTTCGGCATCGGCGAGTTTGAGGACAAGGCGTTACCCAGCATTCAAAAGCAAAATGGTGTCGATTACGTTCCTACCGAACGGTCGATCCTCTTTGGCCATCATTACGTCACCATCGCTGGAGCTGGCCCCATCGTTGGGCCTGCAGTGGCGGTGACCTGGGGCTGGCTTCCCGCATTATTGTGGGTCGTGATTGGATCCATCTTCATCGGTGCTGTTCACGACCTCGGTTCACTCGTTCTCTCTGCTCGCAATCAAGGTCGCAGTATCGGCGATCTCTGCGCAGAGATTCTTTCACCCAGGGTCAGATCGCTCTTTTTGATCTTCATCATGCTCGCTTTGTGGGTAGTGCTCGCAGTCTTCGCATTTGTGATCGCCAGCCTCTTCGTTGACCGCCCGGAAAGCATTCTCGCTGTCTGGATCGAAATCCCGTTGGCATTACTGGTCGGTTGGAAACTGTTGCGCGGTGGATCGATGGCGGTATGGGGCGGGTTGGCACTGATCGTCATGTACATCTGCATCGGAATTGGATCCACGGATCCGGTCAGAGCTTTCATGGCCTTCGAATGGGGCGACTCTTCGCTGGGAGAGGGCCTTAAGGAGAACGCCCGTCTCTTTTGGCTCTTTGTGCTCTTCATCTATGCGTGGATTGCCAGCAGCATGCCGGTACAAAAACTTTTGCAACCACGGGACGCTATCAATTCTCACCAGCTGTTCGTCGCCATCGGTGCCTTGGTCGTTGGCCTCTTCGTTGCCACATTGACCGGCAGCTCCGAGTTGGAAATCGTTGCTCCAGCCATCAACGAGAATCTCCCCGCGCAAGCTCCACCACTCTTTCCCTTCCTTTTCATCACCATCGCTTGCGGTGCCATCAGTGGTTTTCACTGTATGGTCGCCAGTGGCACGACCTCCAAACAACTGGAGTCGGAGAGTCATGCCCGCAGCATCGGTTACGGAGCGATGATTCTGGAGGGTGGCTTGGCAGTGGTCGTCATCCTCTGCTGTGTTTCCGCAGCCGGATTCGCTGATTCTGGCGCATGGGCAGCGAAGTATTCCTCCCATTGGGTTGGAACAGACTCCTTGCTGGATCGCCTCTACGGATTCATCTATGGAGGAGCTGCCTTCATTCAAAATGCAGTGCCATTTCTGGAAATCGAGTTTCTCGCCACGGTCGTGACCGTCGTCATCATCTCTTTTGCGGCGACAACGATGGACAGCGCAACTCGGATTCAGCGCTATGTCCTGGAAGAGCTGGGCCGCAGTACCGGCATCACTCCGCTACAAAATCGCCATGTCTCTGCAGCGGTCGCCGTCGTCTCAGCAGGTGCATTGGCTCTTCTGGCTGGGGAAGGTGGAACCGGAGGACTGGTTCTTTGGCCCATTTTCGGAGTCACCAATCAACTCCTCGCTTCTTTGACACTGGTGGTCTTAACCACTTGGCAGTCTCGACGGGGAAGGCCGGTACTACCGACCCTGATTCCCCTGATCGTCTTAACCTTCATCGTTGGCTGGGCAGCGGTACGACAAATGAATGGACTTCTCAGCGGAGACTCCATCCCTTGGCATCAAGTCGGTGTGCTCGGACTGGGAATGCTGCTGCAAGTGTGGATGCTAGCGGAGGGATTGCTCGCTCTCGGTGGTAAAAAATCAGCTCACGGAGAAGTCGATGCCTTGGGAGTCGTAAAAACCACTCCTAAACCCTAATCGAAGCTAGAAGGAACAGAAGCCGCGGTGCTTCTTGTAGTAATCCTGGTGATAATCCTCAGCGATCCAAAATTTCGGAGCGCTGTCGATGATCTGAGTCACGATCGATCGTCCACCGTAAGCTTTCTTCTCTTCGAGGGCACGAATCTGTGAGCGAACTTCCTGCGACTCTTCTTCCGAATGACTGAAGACCACCGATCGATACTGGGTTCCACAATTAGGCCCTTGCTGATTCGGTGTCGTCGGATCATGAAGAGCAAAGAAGAGAGCGACCAGCTTTGCGTAGCTGACCTCCTGCGGATCGTATTTGACCTCGACCGTTTCAGCGTGCCCGCTATCTCCGGAGCACACCTGCTCGTAGGTGGGATGATCTTGATGCCCCCCCATGTAACCTGAGACAGCGTCGACGACGCCATCGAGGGCCGCAAAGCGATCCTCCACGCCCCAGAATCAACCGCCACCGAAGTAAGCGGTCGCCATACCTTGTTGAGGGTCCGTTGGCATTTCAGGCATCAGGGGGATCTCCTTACCTTCAGGAAAAAAATTGAGGGAAGCAGAATTCAAGCAGTGACGAACGCCGGTCGGTGGAGGTCCATCCGGAAAGACATGACCCAAGTGGGCATCGCAGCGGGCACAGCAGATTTCGACGCGAATCATTCCGTGAGACTCATCCGAATTCTCCGCGACGTGATCCTTGTCAAACGCATCGAAGAATGAAGGCCAGCCGGTCCCCGAATCGAATTTGTGATCGGAACGAAAAAGCGGCAGAGAGCAAACGATACAACAGTAGGTACCGCTCTCCTTTTCGGCGAGGAAGCCGCCACAAAACGGGGCTTCCGTACCGGATTTCTGGGTGACGTGATGCTGTTCGGGGGTCAATGACGCCACCCGTGATTGAAGTAAATCGGAGGGTAGCGGATCGAGGGGAAACCCTGCCGCTGAAATCCGTGGGGCATCACTCATTTGCGCTCCTTCAAATGAAATCTCGTCTTTTCATGTTACCCTTTGAAGATCGGTTGCCCAAGAAGACCTCGATGACGGGGGCAAGGGAAGCACAGAAATTCAGGTTGGAAACGATGGAACTCACCTCTGCCGAATTCAGTGACCGGTTCATCGCCGCATTGGGCCCCTTTGCACCCGGCTTTGCCAGGGAGGCACTCGCCCTGCATGCTTGGCGAGTACGAGAACGTAATGAAGTGATGAACTTGACCCGAATCACCGAACCCGAGGAGATGGCGATTCGTCATGCCGCGGATTCTCTAGCGGCACTCCCTCTCCTCGCCGAGGGTGGTGAAACCATCTTCCAACATCTTCTCGACCTCGGTACCGGCGCCGGTTATCCCGGACTTTCCATCGCCATCGCCTGCCCCCACCTAAAGGTCACCCTCCTCGATTCGCGCAAAAAGAAGATCGCGTTTCTTCAGGAGCTGGTCGAGGAGTTAGGAATTGGCGACCGGGTTCAGTGCGTATGGGGCCGCTTTGAGGATTGGATTCGCGCCCATCGGAAAGAAGTCGATCTCGTGACCGCCAGGGCGGTGGGCCCCGTTGAGCGACTTCTCGATTGGTGCACCCACAACTATTACGGACCTCTGCTTCTGTGGAAGGGCCCTGCCGCGAATGAGGAACTCGCTGCCGTCGAGGGATTGATGTGGAAACGTAAACTCTTTGTGGCTCTCGACGAGCCTTATCAGATTCCGGGAGACGAAGCGATTCGCCGATTGATCCTCATCGACAACCAGAAAAGTTGAAATTATTCGTCGAGCTTGCGGAACTCGGCTTCCCTGCCTGCGGATTCTTGCGAGTTCGGCCCCCCCGGCTGTGCGAAAGATCCGAGCAGCATCATCACCCCCGAGAAAACCAGGACACCGGCCAGGGCATATTGGATGATGTCCGGGAATTCGAAGATCACCATTCCAGAAATGATCAAAACCAGCCCGAAAATTCTTCTTGGAAACCTGAAGATCATCCTTCTCCCTCATTTCGTCTGCTGAGTGAACTCAAAGGATGTCAGGAAAGCACTTCGATTTCCAGTGCGAGGCCCATTCCGCCACTGATGCAGAGAGAGGTCAGACCTTTTCCACCACCCTGCCGGTGCAAGCCATGCACCAGAGTCGTCAAGATTCTCGCTCCCGTAGCACCGATGGGATGGCCCAAAGCGATGGCCCCTCCCATGGGATTCAGCTTCTCCCGGTCGATGTCGAGCTCGCGTAAACAGGCGAGAACCTGCGCCGCAAACGCCTCATTGATCTCGACCGCAGCATAGTCGGACAGGGCTCCACCCGTCTTTTCCAGCAGTGCATTGATAGCCGGAACAGGGCCCATTCCCATTCGATGTGGTTCAACACCACCACGAGCGGACGCTCCCAAAACGGCAAGAATCGGCCACCCTTCAGCCTTCGCCACATCTTCATTTGCGATGACGAGGGCACAGGCTCCATCCGTGATTCCGGAAGAGTTGCCAGCGTGTACAGAACCATCCTTCTTAAAAACGGGCTTTAACTTGGCCATCGATTCGAGATTCGCTCCAGCGCGAGGATGTTCATCGACGGCGACCACCGTCGGTCCTTTACGACCCGGAATCTCCACTGCGGCGATCTCCGCTTGGAAATGCCCAGCCTCGCGGGCACGCTCGCACCGCTGCTGGGTCTCTACTGCGTAGGCATCCTGCTCTTCTCGAGAGATGGAAAACTCTTCGGCGAGATTTTCTGCGGTCGCTCCCATCAATTGATCTGCCATAGGGCAGTGAAAGCCGTCCTTGTACATGCCATCGACCAGTTCTCCTTGGCCAAGCTTGTACCCTTTACGAGCACCCAACATGTAGAAGGGCAGCTGCGACATACTTTCGGTTCCGCCGGCCACGACCACTTCAAATTCGCCGCGCTCGATGGCGTCTCGGGCCTCGATGACTGCCAGCAATCCGGAACCACAAGCCATGTTGACGGTGACTGCTGTGCTGGTCACCGGGATGCCGGAACGAACCGCAATCTGGCGGGCGACATTCGGGCCACCCCCAGCCTGGCGACCACAGCCGAAACGTAATTCTCCGACACGGTCTGCGGCAACGCCCGCTCTTTCGAGAGCAGGAGTGACGGCGGCAACTCCAAGATCAGCGGGGCTCAGTTCAGACAAACCTCCCAGAAACTTGCCGATGGGGGTTCTCACTGCGGAGCAGATAACGGCGCGACTCATGAACGAACTCCTGCCAATGAACGAGCAACAAGGATCTTCTGAAGATCTTCTCCCCCACCGAAGGGGGCCAATGATTGGACATCCCGATAAGCTCTTTCGACGGGATACTCGCGGCTGTAACCATTGCCGCCAAGAATCTGAACCGCATCACGGGTCGCCTTATAGGCGGCCTGTTTGGCGGCGAGATTCGCCATCGAGACTTCACGCCCGGCAGACTTGCCGGCATCGACGAGCCCAGCAGCACGCCACAACAGCAAGCGTGCGCCTTCCACCGCTGTCGCCGCCTCTGCGTGCATAGCACGGATGGCTCCAAACCGATCGATGGACCGACCGAATGCTTTCCTTTGGGAAGAGTATTCGAGAGCGTGAGCGATGGCTCCCCGAGCAACGCCGAGACTAATTGCCCCGGCACCCAATCGCGCAGTGTCGATCACTTTGGTGATAGCGGACCAACCTCCACTGCTTCCCTTGAGGTGCTGCTCCGATGACATTTGCACCCCATCCATATTCAGATTACAGAAGCCTGCGCCACGCAAACCCAACAAGTCGCGCAAAGGTTCCCGTTGACACCCTTCAGCGGATGGATCGACGACAAATGCGCCTAGATCTTCGAGGTTCTCTTCTCCTCTTCGAGCGATGACGGTGGTCAATCCGGCCAATTGCCCGCCCATGATCCATGTTTTTCTACCATGGATGACGAATCCATCTCCTTCGGCGCCAGCGGAGGCATCGATGGCAGAAGCATCCGATTCAGCCTCCCGCTCAGCGAGAGCAAAGGTTGCCAGGGTTTTCCCGGTGGCCATATCTGGTAACCAATGCTGATGCCCGGCCTCGTCTGCCAACCGAAGAATCGCACTGGTCCCTTCAAAGAGATGTGTTGCCAAAATGGCTCCAGTGGAACCGCAGTTTCTGGAGATCTCCTCGACGACGAGGCAAGCACTCAACAGATCGAGGCCTGCACCACCGTGTTCTTCAGGGATGGTCAGACCGAGCATCTCGAGTTCAGCAATTTCAGAGATCGCCTCTGTGGGTAGCCCCTGACTTTCGTCGAGGTGTTCGGCACCGGGAGCGATTCTTTCATCGGAGAAATCGGAGATCATTTCGCGAATCTCCTGATGGTGTTCTTCGAACCGAATCACGGCTGTTCCTTCCCTGTTACTTCAGTATTGAGGAGAGGGCTTCGCCCACGTCCTTTTGGCCGGTGAAAACTTCCTCGACCAGATGATCGAGCCCTGCTTCACCGCCGGCCTCTTCGAGGCCTCGCTTGATCCACTCCTGTTGGGCCCGGCGCATCAATCTGCGACGCAGCCGTGCCTTCTCTCTTTTGGAGCAAGTCTCACTCTTCGAATCTTCTACAGCAGCACTGATGACTTCGACGACTTTGTCGAACCCTTCTCCTGACTGACTACTCACCGCCAGTGGATCTGGTGCACCTTGATCACGGGCTGATTCCTCTGCCCAACGCAATAGATCATCCGCGCCGGGGCGATCACATTTGTGAACGATGACCCGCTCAACCACTTCGAGGACTCCCCCTTTGAGCAGCTGGATCGCATCTCCCCCTTCAGGTGAGAGCAACAGCCACGATTGATCTGCTTCGGTGGCGATCTCTACTTCCAACTGACCCACTCCCACCGTTTCGATGAGAATGATGCCGAACCCTGCGCGTGCCAGGATTTCAGCGGCAAGATCGGTACAACCTGCGACTCCGCCGGTGGAACCGCGACTGGCAAGACTGCGAAACCAACACGCATCACCCATGTCCTGAACCATGCGCGCCCGATCCCCCAACAGTGCGCCACCGGTGAGTGGGCTTGTCGGATCGACGGCGAGAATCGCAACTTTGTGACCCGCTTCGATCAACTTCGGAACCACTCGCGAGATGAAAGTGGACTTCCCGACTCCAGGAGCTCCCGTTAAACCCAGACGAAACGCCCCAGGTGCGGGAGGTAGAGTCGAGAGCAAAACATCCGCGGCGCTCTCATCTGTTTCGACGGCAGTGATCGCCTGTGCCAAGTCCCGGCGTTGACCTTGCAAAATCCCTTGAGCCAGTTTTTCGAGGTGCCCTTGGGACATCTAAGTGCGATCCGGTCTGACGTGCCGAGAGATCACTAAGCGTTGGATTTGGCTGGTGCCCTCGTAAATCTCACAAATCTTGGCATCCCTAAAGAGCCTCTCGATCGGCGATTGGCGACCGATACCGGCACCACCATGAATCTCCAAAGCCATCCGAGCAGCATCATTCGCAATTTCAGAAGCACTCAACTTGGCCATCGATGCCTGGCGACTGTGAGGCACTCCCGCATCTTTCAGCATCGCTGCTCTCAATGTCAAAAGCCGGGCAGCTTCGACCCTTGTCGCCATATCTGCAATCTTGTGTGAAACGAGCTGATTATCCGCCAGCCGGCGGCCAAACATCTCATGCCCTTCAGCGAAGGCAACAGCGGTGTCGAGACATGCCTGGGCGATTCCTACTGCCTGGGTGGCGATACCTACTCGACCTCCGTCGAGAGTGTGCATGGCGATTTTGAAACCCTGCCCCTCCTCTCCAAGAAGGTTTTCGGCAGGAACTCTCATTTCGTCAAAAACGAGCTGGACCGTGTCTGATCCACGGATACCCAACTTCAATTCCTTCTTACCAACTGAGTACCCCGGCATCGAAGGATCGACGACGAAAGCATTGATCCCCTTCGAGCGCAAAGCCGGGTCCATGGTTGCAAAAGTGATGATGGTTCCAGCACGGGATCCATTAGTGATCCACGCCTTGGTGCCATTAAGGATCCACTCATCCCCTTCTTTGCGGCAAGTCGTTTCTATGGAGAGAGCATCCGATCCATGGTCCGGTTCGGTGATCGCGTAAGCTCCAAGAGATTCTCCTGAAGCCAACCCGGGGAAGAAACGTTCTTTTTGTTCTTCCGTTCCGAAGTGCAACAACGGACTGGAGAGAAGCGAGTTATGAACCGAGAGTGTCACACCAGTACTGGCACACCCACGATTAATTTCTTCCAAAGCGAGAGTCAGGGCCAAATTGTCGAGGCCCATACCGCCATACTGTGCGGGGGCGAGGATTCCCAAAAACCCTTTCTTCGCCAATGCTGCGACCTGATCTTCAGGAAATGATTCCTCCCGATCATGACGATCTGCGGCAGGAATCAGCACCTCGTCTGCAAAACGACGCGCCTCTTCGAACATTTCGCGATGGGTCTCCGGAACGGAAACTCCAAGTATCGCACCCAGCCTTCCGGCGGCATCGATTTCGACGCCTGTACTGTCCAGCATGCTGAACTCCTTCGCTTACGAATAGTCGTAAAAGCCGCGACCTGTTTTTCTGCCCAAATCCCCTGCTGCAACCATGCGGCGCAGAAGCGGGCAAGGACGATACTTGGGATCGCCCAGTTCCTCGTGCAGTACCTCTAGAATGTTGAGGCACACATCGAGACCGACGAAGTCGGCGAGAGTCAAAGGCCCCATGGGGTGCCCCATTCCCAGCTTCATGACTTCATCGATGGATTCTTTCGTCGCAACGCCCTCCATAAGGGCATACATCGCCTCGTTGAGCATCGGGCACAGAATTCTATTGGCGACAAACCCTGGGTAATCCTCCGCTTGCCATGGTTCTTTACCCAGGCGTCGGGAAAGCTCCATCGTCGCTTCGAGCACAGAATCATCGGTTTTGTGGCCGCGAATCACTTCCACCAATTTCATCATCGGCACAGGGTTCATGAAGTGCATGCCGACGAAACGCTCAGGCCTGCGGGTGTAACTAGCCAGCCGCGTGATGGAAATCGAAGATGTGTTGCTTGCGATGACTCCGCCCTCATCCACATTCTCATCGAGAGCAGAGAGGACCTCCTCCTTCAGCTTCTCTTCTTCCGGTATCGCCTCGACTGCCCACTGGGAGCCTTTGGCAGCAGTCATCGATGTTTCGAAATCGACCCTGCCAAGGATCGACTGGGCATCGTCAGCGCTGATCTTCTCTTTTTTGACCATACGCCCGAGGCTGTGATCGATGGCACCGCGGGCCCTCTCAAGAGAAGCCTCAAAAGGATCTATGATCGTGACCGGATACCCGGATGCGGCAAACACTTGAGCGATGCCATTCCCCATAGTGCCGGCGCCAACCACGGTCACCTTTTGAATTTGTTCGACGATGGACGCGGCCTGCTGCGAGGCTTCACTACTCATCTCGGAGCTCACTTCCTCGGGGGATCAAAGACCCCGGTAGTTCTGGTTTTGGATCCGGCCCTTCTGGCCAGCGGGAACCCCTCCAAGGGGTAGAAATCATGATCCCGGAAGGCCTCTAGAGACCTTCTTTTTCCCACCATGGATCGTAGGAGGCTTGTCCCTTACGGGCAAGCGGACCGTCACCCCGATAACCCGGGAATTCTGCGAAATACAGCCCCCAGAGGTGCTGAAACACGCCAATAAAAAACCCCGTGGAGCGGATTCCGCTCCACGGGGCCGATCTTAGATCCTGTCACCTCATCAGGGACACGGATCAAACTGATCGCAACTCAGTCCATCTTCAGTCGGATCGATTCCGCAACCACCGAACGGCTCGGGCGGCAAAGGACCGTTATTGAAAAGGGTCGTCAGTGCGTAGACCGGATCAGCCACATTGAACTGACCGTCATCATTGACGTCACAGGCGTCAACACAGCCGATGAATCCGCTGTTGAAAAGGCCATTCAGAGCTGTAACGGAGTCGGCGATATTGAATGAACCATCACCGTTGCAATCAGCTCTGTTGATGGCAACGCCCAGCTGCGGCTCAAAGGTCACAGAACCCGAGACCTGATCGGGAATGATCGAGGTCGAATTGACAACCACGATGTTTTCCACAGCGGTGGTTCCCACCGACTCGGACCAAGTCAAAGGCGTCGTCACTGGAGTGTCGAGCCCTGCAAGATTACCTGCCACCGTATCGTATGAGACTTCGAACAATTCCGTCTCACTGCCGTACTGAATCACTTCGGTTCCCTGGAAGGAGTAAACCACACCCAGGGTGATCCCGTTGCTGTAGATCGCCTCAGTGAAGAAATCAGGACCGGTGCTGCTATTCAACTGCTGAAGAGCTGCAGATGGTAAGACAGACACAGGCGTCATCGTCGTCGGATCATTTTCGAGGGACAGGGAGAATCCCTGCGTTGCATTCGGGTACCCGGGATTATTCGAGTCTTCCAATGCAGACAATGCCAACGAAACTGAACCCACCCCTGTCAAACTGTCGAAATCACTACTGACCTGAGGGGCGACGAGGGTGAATCCGGAAGGCTGCTGAACATCGATGGAGCACACTGCAGATGCTTCGCCCTGGGTGCAAACACCAATGACTGAGTAGACCCGGTTCCCAGCAGCGCCACCGACGTCGAAGTAGGAAGTATCCGTACCAGAGACCACCTGAATCAGACTTCCATTTCTGGTGATCTGAATCTCATCGTAGGTTTCACCGTTTGTCCAAGACAACTCCACTGAGATCGCGGTACCTTGAGTGCAACTCAGGCTTGTGATGCCGTCACAGGTACAGGTGGGATCGGCTGAACAATCGGGATCGGCACAATCGACCAAGCCATCCAAATCATCGTCGCTACCATTCTGACAATCTTCCGGTTGAGACGATTGCAATGAAACTTCGAGATCATCGATGATCGATTGCCCTGGATTGGTAGCCCCAAATCGAACCAGGACCACTTCACCTGCGTTGACATTGGCAGTGGCGCTGGCTCGAAGAGCATCGCAACCACTTCCTGCACAACCGAGTACCGACAGACTTCCACAGCTGCCACTGTAGATCACGATGCTTGAATCGAAGCTGGCCATGACACAAGAAGAGACTGTGAGCAATCCTGTTTCGGCTGCCACGTACTGGTACCAAGTGTCATTGGACATCGCTCCCAGGAAACTCGAGCATCCTGGAACCGAATCGGCACTATCTGTCGCGCCACTGGTATCGATGCTGTTTAAACCGTTGACGAGAGTAAGCGCAGTCGAGCAATCGTCACCCGGGAATGGAATGCAGACAGGATCTGCCGAACAATCGGGATCTTCACAATCGACCAAACCATCCTGATCGTCGTCGAGGCCATTTTGACAATTTTCCTGGCTCGATGTGTTCAGGGTCAGTTCAAGATTTCCAATACCGGTCGCAACTTCATTCCAACCGCCGACACGAATGAAGTACTCGGTTCCTGCAGTCACGGGTAAGTCACTGATCAGAGAGGTAAATCCGCCGCAACCACTTCCATCTCCGTTACAAGCTACCTGGGAGAGAGAGGCGCATGATCCCTCGTAGATCGCGATATCCGAATCAAAGCTGACCAAATCACAGAGGCTGGCGGTCAACGTTCCATCCGTTGAAGGTACGTATCTGTACCAGACATCGGAATGGAAGCCACCGAGGAAGGCCCCTGAACATTGGCTCGAGTCAGAAGCGTCTGTCGAAGTGGTAGCTAGCAAAGTATCGACGGGGTTGAGCCCGTCATTGGCATCGATTGCAGAGGTACAATCATCCCCAGCAACAGAACTGCAGCCAGGTGCGCCAACACAATCGGTGTCGAGGCAATCGACAGCACCATCACCATCGTCATCCACCCCATTTGTGCAATCTTCGACCGGGCCACCGGTACATGCAGGATCAGAGGTGCAATCGGTATCGTCGCAATCGACGGCCCCGTCGCCATCGTCGTCAGCTCCGTTAGAACAATTCTCAACCGGAGTTCCCCCACCAGGAGAGAAGGTCAGCTCCATTTGACCAACGCCGCCGCTGGTCCCGTATCCGCCCAGGCGTACCAAGTACTCAGTTCCACCAATGACCGGTAGATCCGCAAGGATTGAAGTGAAGCTACTGCAACCAGAGCCATCTCCGTTGCATCCCTGCTGTGTCAGAGAGCCGCATGCCCCCGTGTAAACCACCAAGCTGGTATCGAAGCCGCCGATATTGCAAGTGCTGACGGTGATCGTTCCATTCTGTGCTGGGGTGTATGAGAACCAGATATCCCTGGAAACTTGACCCAGGAAGGTACCCGCACACTGAGATTCATCGGCAGCCACACCACTCTCGGTGGCACCCCGACTGTCGAAGGAGTGAAGGCCGGTCGAGATCACCTCAGCAGTTCCGCAATCATCATTGGCGGGTGCAGGGGGAAGCGCGCAAATGCCACTGGCGTTCATTTCGACGGCAGCAAGCGCATTGGTCACTTCTGTTACGTCGGAAGAAGTGATGGTCTGACCAGAAGAAGCTCCAGTTCGAGGATCCAGAGGAGCTGTTCCCACCAGATCATTGGCCGCTTGGATCAGTGCGTCATATGCCTCATTGAAACCGGAAGCCGGAGTCAAGTAGACACTGAGTGCACGGTACCAAATCGCCGCGGTCTTGATGGCGCCGAGAGATTGAACGGTAACACCATTAAAAGTTTTGCCATCGGTCAACATGGCAAAAGCGTGATTGGAAACACCGGAACCAAAGTGAACACCACCGGCATCAAATCCAGGATCACAACAGGTGGACTCGTACAAAGCACTCAGGGCACGGTCGGGACTGCCTTCACATGTCGGTGACCACATATCACGAATGGCCCCGAGGGAGCTGTCCTCACCCATCATCCATCTGACTGAGCCATCGCCGCAGCCAGTTCTCGCTGTATTGGGAGTATCAGTACCTGTAGCCCCCCCACCGGGCCAAGCAGGGCCACCTGGTGGCCCCGGTTCAGATGCATTTCCGTTGTAAAGATCGATCAGTTCACCGAAGACGTCGGCAAATGATTCATTCAGCTGTCCCGATTGGTTTTGGTAGATCAAGTCGGCGGTATAGTCGACCAATCCATGACCAAACTCGTGACCGACGATGTCGTCGGTGGCAAGGCCGGTGCAATACGCTGTTCCGCTACCATTCCAGATGGCGTTGGGGCAGATCCCTGCACTCCAATGACCTGTGGCGATCAAGGGAGTACCGGCTCCGTCGATGCTGTCGCGATTGAACCCAAGAGTCAGGTATTGGTGAAAATCTCCGACGAAGTCGTACAGATTATCGATTTCAGAGTCACCAGTCTGAGCGGCTCCTTCATCCCTCACTAAGTTTCCTGGCAGTGAACCTCCAGAGCCATCGTAAATCTTACGATCGATGGCGGAATGCACTGCCGGCCAACGGTCAAAGATGTTTCGATCACGAGCATCGATCAGAACATACTCTGCAAAGAAACCATCTCCGCCAGCACTCATTTTGTAAGCGAGCCTGACAACTCCAGGACTGGGATCGCCATACCACGCGGGGTCAACCAAGACCAAACGAGCTTCACCAAAGACCGGGTTCACCAGTTGTAGCTCGTTTTGAACCAAACGCTGTGCTTCTTCGACTGAAATCAGCGGTTGAGTCGGAACGCTGGGCTTGATCGGATAAAAGTCTCCGTTCACTCCCAGGAATTCTCCTGCTTCATTTTGGTGAATGATCAAGCGACCGGTGAAGACTTCAATCCCACGGTGTACCTGTTGATATCGGTGGTGACGTTGACCCAATGAATCCTTAAAGCTTTCGATGCGAACCAACTCGTTATACGCATCGACCACTCCAAAGGACTCACCGTAGACTCGGAATACTGCTAGTGGATCTTCGCTGTTTGCTTCCACTGGTAGGATCCCGTTGTTCTTCCCGGTAATCATGCTGGCTAGCCCGGTAATGGAAGAGTGGCGAATATGAACTCCGCCGAAATTCTCCTCTTCAAACTCGTGGACTTGCGCAAAAACGGCAGGAGTGAAGCTTGCCAGCAACACCCAGAAAAACAGGGTTCTCGGAAAACCCATGGGATCCCCCTCTCAGAGGATGAAAGCGTTGAATCTGATCGACAGATTCATCTCAAAATGACAGCAGCACACCCTATGCGTGCTGCAATGTTTCTAGGCTGCAGTTTGAGAAGATCGGTTCAGATCGTGCTGATTGAATCGGAAAGATGCAGATTCTCCCCTCTGGCAGAAGCCACTTCTGGCCAATACCCCATCCGATTCACTGAATAAGCAGCGATAAACCATGTTCCCGCAAACTGGTTTAGTCCCCCGAACCGGATTAGCTTCCGGAGAGCCCGAGGGGACTCAAACGAGGAATCAGGAAAGCAGACCGGATCGGACCGGTTTTTTTGAAAAATAATCTCCCCTGTAAAAGTCGTGATAACCTGCCAAAAACTAAGAAAGAGACAATTTGCACCGATGATCGAAGTCAAAGACCTCAGAAAGATCTTTCAAATCCACAAGAAGCCGCCTGGGCTAGCTGCTTCTGTTAAATCTCTGTTCCGCAGGGATTACGTGGAGAAGGTCGCTGTCGCCGGTGCCACTTTCTCCGTCGGCGAAGGGGAGATCGTCGGCATGATCGGCGCCAACGGCGCCGGAAAGACGACCCTCGTGAAGATGCTTGCGGGAATCATTCACCCCACTTCAGGGGAAGCGAGGGTGCTCGGGTACGATCCATGGGAAAAACACAACGATCTACGGCGTCAAATCTCGCTGATCATGGGCCAAAAAGCGCAACTGTGGTGGGACCTCCCCGGCGCCGACTGCTTTGAGTTGCTGCGAGAAATCTACCAAATTCCCAGGCCCACCTACGAAGCGAGTCTTCGGCACCTCACAGAGATGTTGCAAGTCGAATCGGAATTGACCACCCAGATTCGTCGTCTCTCCCTCGGTGAACGAATGAAGATGGAATTGATCGCTGCGCTCCTCCATTCTCCTCGGGTGGTCTACCTCGATGAACCCACCATCGGCCTCGACATCACAACCCAAAAGTCGGTGCGAGACTTTCTACTTTCATATCGCAAGGACCACGCCCCGGCGATGATTCTTACGAGCCATTACATGGAGGACATCGAAAGACTTTGCGAAAGAATCATCATCATTCGCGAGGGAGAACTGGTCTACGACGGAAGCTTGCAAAGGGTGATCCATGAGTATGCACCTTACAAACGACTGACGGTTCATTTGAGCAGGTCTACATCTGCGACGATGGAAAGAGAGATCTTGGATCGCCTTGGTGAAGTGGTCGAGGAACAAGCGGGAACCATCGTCATGCATGTTCCAAGAGATCAGGTCACTTCGGCAGCCGCTGAAATCCTGCGAAAATTCGATGTTCAAGATCTCTCCATCGCAGATCCTGAGATCAGTGAAATCATCGAGCTATTGATGGGTGGAAGAGAAAAAACCACCCCATGAACCCAGCTCTTTTCCTTCACTTGATGTCGATCGAATCGAGACGACTGCTGAGCTATCGGGTCGATTTCTGGTTGACGATGGTCGTCAGCCTCATCGTTCAAGTCATCGTCGTCTGGGCTCTATGGACAGCGGTGTTCGCTGAATCGGGTCGGGATATCGTCGGTGGTTGGGATCTCCATGGGATACTGGCGTACGGGATCTTTGTCTTCTTGATGGGAAGAATCGTCCGTGGCGGCGATCTCCAAATGGAGGTTGCGACGGAAATCTACGACGGCAGTCTGAGTCGCTACCTCATCTACCCCTGTAACTACGGATTGACCAAATACGCTCAGCAATTGGGAAACATCTTCCCGGATATCTTACAGAGTTTCCTGATGGCGCTGATCGTTCTCCCCTTCATGGGGACATCCACCACCGTCGATCTCAACTTCACCGGAATCTTAATGAGCCTGCCATCACTACTGTGCGCTCATCTCCTCTTCTACATCATGGGTTTGATTCCTCAGATGGTCGCATTTTGGGCAGATAACGTTTGGTCCCTGTCGGTGATGATGCGCATGGTAACGATGCTTCTCGGTGGAGGCGCATTACCCCTGTCTCTTTTTCCTGAACCGCTGCAAACCTTGCTCGCTTGGATGCCATTCCGATATCTCTTCGAATTTCCCACTTTGGTTCTTCTGGGAAAAGTAGGACTTGAAGAGTGGATCACGGGTCTTGCAATTTGCTTAGCGTGGTGTGTTGTCTTTTTGCTATTGACGATTCCAGTATGGCGACGAGGGACACTTCGCTACACGGGGGTGGGCATATGATGCGCTACCTACGGCTGTACCGACAGTTTCTATCATTCTCCTTCAGTCGATCCCTCGAGTACCGCCTCGACTTCTGGTTCCGTATCGTCATGGATTGCATGTTTTATGCCGTCGAGATCGCCTTCTTCATGGTGATCTATCGTCATACGGAGCTGCTCGGAGACTGGACCTTTGATCAGACCTTTGTGTTTGTCTGTGGATTTCTTTTGGTCGATGCCATCCACATGACTGTGTTTAGCAACAACATGTGGTGGCTACCGATCTACGTCAACAAAGGCGACCTAGACTATTATTTGGTCAGGCCGGTCTCCTCCCTCTTCTTTCTGAGCTTGAGGGATTTCGCGGCCAATTCATTCCTAAACTTAATTATCGCAAGCGGCTTGCTGACATGGGCGCTGCTTCGCTATCCAGAGCCGATTCCTGCCAGCAATCTGCTTTGGTATCTGTTCCTGTTACTGAACGGCGCAATCCTTCACTACACTATGCAGATGTTCTTTCTCATACCGGTGTTCTGGCTCCACTCCAATCGAGGATTGACGAATGCATTTTTCTCGACGACAAAACTTGGGGAACGCCCAGATAAGATCTACTCAAAGTGGACTCGCAGAGTTTTGCTCTTTGTATTCCCCTTGCTGTTGATGGTCGCTATCCCTGCGAGAGTTCTCTTCGAAGGACCGAGTCTCAGCATGATCGGCATGACTTTGGGAATCAGTGGCCTCTTCTTTCTACTGATGGTCGGCTTCTGGAATTTTGCTTTAAAGCATTACTCCAGTGCTTCGTCCTAAAAATCAGTAAAAAAGAAGGCTCCCGCAACATGAATCGCGGGAGCCTGGCGGGTCAATACCACCCATCGGGTGGCACCTGATGTCACAATTAGATGAACTCGGTGGATCCAGGTTTTGGAATCACGACTTCCGGTGCAGCACCAAATTCATAAGTGGGCGGGCACAAGTCCAACTGGCTGTTGGAGACTTGATCCCAAGTCAAAGTCTTCCCGGTGTAGGCAGACATTCGACCCATGATGGAAACCAGTGTGCTCGTACACATGTAATCGCCATCATTGATCCGAGGCCGCTCACCCTTGAAGGAACGGAACAGCTCGGCCCACTCTGCATCGTACATGTCCATATCATCCGGGGAGCCCTTGTAGCGCCAATTGACTTCACCGGAGACTTTGTGTGATTGAATCGCAGCAGTTCCGCGAGTTCCGAAGACATAGTCACTGACATTGCCGTCGGCACCACTCCATTGGCGGCAAGAGTGGAATAACTTTTCACCATTCTCCCACTCGAAAACGCAGTTGAAGTGATCGTAGATATCGCCCCACTTCTCCTCGGTTCTCCTCGAGCGGCCACCACTGGCAGTACACTTCACAGGTGGAACGTCCTTCATCACCCACATCATCTTGTCGATGCTGTGAATGCTTTGTTCCGTGATGTGATCTCCACTGAGCCAATTGTAGTAGTACCAGTTACGAATCTGATACTCCATGTCGGACCAATCGTCCTTGCGGCCGTTGTACCAGAGCTCGCCCGTGTTGTAGGTGCATTGAAGGTTGATGATATCGCCGATGGAACCGTCGTGGATTCTATCGACGGTCTCCTGCTTCGACTTCTGATAGCGGTAACAGAGACCACTGACCACCGTGAGATCTTTTTCCTTCGCTTTTTCGCAAGCAGCCCTGACCCGGGCAACACCGATGGCATCAGTCGCTATCGGCTTCTCTGCAAAAACGTGCACTCCCTCCTCCACGGCCTTCTCAATTTGCTGAGGCCTGAAGTGGGGAGTCGATGCAAGAATGACCACGTCACAGTTCTGAATCACTTTTTCGTAATTATCGAACCCTGAAAACTTCATCTCGTCGGTGACTTGGATTCGATCGGAGTGCTCACCATCGAGGAGATTTTGATGGGAGTTCTCCACCCTATCCATGAAGAGGTCTCCCAATGCCACAATTCGAACCCTTGGCTCGACATTGAGTGCATTGGTGGCTGCTCCAGTTCCTCGTCCACCACAACCGACGAGGCCTACCCGAATCACATCGTCCACAGAGTTGTGCACACCTTGTGCAGAAGCTTGGGCAGAAGTGGAGGCTAAGGTTCCAGTCGCCAGTGCGGCAAGAAGCCCGCCAGAAGCCCCCATAAATGTGCGGCGATCCAGCTGTGGTTTCGTCTCTGATTCAGAACCTGAAGAATCGTTGATCTTGTGATCGTTGGACAAAGTGCATTCCTCTCAGTCGGGATCCTGAGCCCTCCGGAACCTTAATGGTACTGATGGAGGAATCCCTTCTCCAGTACCGGCCTACCAAGGAATCGAGCTTTGATCGGAAATCTGCCCCCACCATTTGACCTCCGTCGTTGTCGGATCAAATACACGAATAGCCCGGGGAAAGCTCTCCGAACCAAGCTTTGAAGCCTCCGGGATCCTTCCAGGAACCGAGTACGCGGTGGCAAAAGCATCGGCAATGGTGGCCTTCTCCGCGTATACGGTCACCCAAACGGTGCGGCTCAAACCCAAGCCGGTCTTCGGGTCTAGGATATGACTGAATAGCACGCCATCGACTTCGATGTGTCGCGCCTCCGCACCACTCGTCGCAACAGCCCCAGGGGAGGTAAAGCGATAAACCTCTGAGGATAAATCGATCAACCACCCGGAGCTCCCAGGCACAGCCTGGCCGAAAGCCAGATCTCCTCCTCCATCGACGAGGCTGTGGGGAAAACCGCTTTCGATCAAAACCTGGAGGGCTTTATCAACGGCATAACCTTTAGCAATTCCTCCCAGATCGATTTCGATCCCCGCTTTTAATAAACGTGCTTGCCTACCCTTGATTTCAAGGAATTGCATTCCGCAGAGTTTCTTCACTCGCTCCAAGTCACTTTCACTCGGCAATCGTTCAGCGCGAAAACAACGTCGCCACAAACGGGTCGCTGCACCGAGGGTGACATCGAATCGTCCCTGGGTCTGATCATGAACCTGGCGACTGATCTGTAAAATCTCTGCAAGGTCATCACTGACCGATACAGGCTCACTGTGAGGTGCGGATCGACAAAATTGACGCACCTCACTGCTTCGCTTCCAATCCGAGGCCACATCTTCAATTTGGTCGATTCGCTCAAAAGCGCGCAGCACCGCTGACGTCGGGTCCGAACCTTGCGGAGATTTGACCACGATTCGGAATTCAATCCCCATCGCCCTGTGGTGATATTCCTGGTGTTGAAAATCTTCCGGTTGAAAATCTTCAGGTTGATAATTTTGAGGCAGATTTTCATGAAAATACCCACGTTGCTGGGAGCTGCCTTGGCAGCCACCCAAAATCAAAGCGACGATCAGCCCACAAACCCCCTTCCCGAGGGAGGAAGGAAGTAGGTTAGACGTCTGGACGTGGGAATCGAGGTAAGCCATCATGACATTACTTTTAGCCGCATGCGGGCATTGGATCACCTGAAGACTTTAGGTTGATACACCAATTTTTTGCGGGAAGGGCCCCCATTGATCTGCTCTCTACTCATTTCACTGACTCTGATTTCATTTCCCCAGGGGGAAACTCCACTGCAACAAGGTCCAGAGGCACCGATTCAGTCTTATCAGCAAGAGGTCCCAGGGACCCAATTAACCATCGACTGGATAGCGATCCCCGTTGGTGAAACGGGATATCCGAAAACGGTGACGATCGGTTCCCCAAATAGCGAAAAGGATCGCAACGGTGACGAAGGACCGGTTTGGACCTTCGAGGCGCAACCATTCTGGATGATGAAATATGAAGTCACCTGGGACATCTATCAGGAATTCCTCAAAGAGTATCGAATCTCGATGGACCGTAGACTTGATCCGGGGAACACTGCCGATAAGGAGTGGGTAGACGCTGTCAGTATTCCAACTCCACTCTGGGAACAGGACGCACGTCCCATCATGGACGGACTCGGAACCTCCGGAGGATTTCCCGTCGCCGACATCACACAGCACGCTGCCATGCAGTTTTCAAAGTGGCTCTCCAAAAAGACGGGGCACTTTTTACGACTTCCGACAGAAGCAGAATGGGAATACGCCTCTCGATGCGGTCAATCCACCGCATACTCCTTCGGCGATGACTCGAGTCAGCTCCTCGACCATGCATGGATCTTTGACAACAGTGACTACGAAGATCCCGATGCTGGATTCCCCGGCCTCGGTGCGGGTTACCGTAAAGTCGGTACAAAGAAGGCGAACCGTTGGGGGATCCATGATCTCTACGGCAATGTGGCAGAATGGACCCTCGACCAGTACTCCGCAGAGGCATACACGGAGCACGCAGGCAAAACTCTGAATGCGGCAACTGCAGTCGCTTGGCCCAAGAAAATTTGGCCTGCGGTGGTCAGAGGAGGCTCTTGGCAGGATGACGCGGATCGTTGCCGCTCGGCAGCACGCACTGCGTCTTCCTCAAAGTGGCAGAAGCGCGACCCACAGATTCCAAAGAGTGTTTGGTGGTGCACCGACGCATTCCACGTCGGTTTTCGCCTCATTCGCCCGGCAGTGGTTCCTGAAGATCCCAATCGTTGGTGGGAGTTACAGATTCCAGCGGTGCAGAGAAAATTGAAAACCGGCTACAAAGAGCTTCGCGTCCCCTTGAAGGCTTCTACTTCAAAAAAAGATTCCGCTGAGGAGTCATCTGAATGAGGTTCATCTGGACGATTGGAATCCTGCTTCTTTCCTCTGCATTGCAAGCTCAAGATTCCGAGGACCGATGGAAAAAAACTGGCTCCCCAGAGACGTATCTGCATCACATCGAACTTCGCGATGAGCGCGGTCAGATCATCACAGCTGAAGATGACTCTACAAAGCTTCCGCACATGGGTGAAACCTGTGGTCCCTGCCATGACATGAACAAGGCTTCAGGTGGATTACACGGCGGAGCCGGTCCTCATGGCTCACCCGGGGAGCCATGGTTCATCGTTGATTCCAAAACTGCCACTCGCTGGCCTTTTCATCCAAGGCCATGGCCAGGACTGACGACTCCGTCTGATCTTGGATTAGATCCGGAAGACCTGCTGCAAAACTTCGGTGCCTACGATACCGGTGGCAGCGAATCGATGACGGGCCAGGCGTCTGATTGCCTGATCTGCCACCTTCCGGATGGTTACGATTTTCACCGCCGTTCAAAAATGCTAGACCAAGGAAAATCTGCTTTGGCGGCCTTTGTCGCTGCGGGACTCTTTGAGCCCTCAGGAAAACCCGTTTCCCGTTTGTGGGATGAATCGGGCAAAGTGACTTTAAACTTGAAGGGCGATGCCGGTCCTTTAGCGTGCCTACAATGTCACACCAGCAAGCCGGCCACCGCAAATCAAGCGAGCCCCCACTGGAGTCATGCAGATGATGTTCACCTCGCAGCGGGTATGAGTTGCGTCGACTGCCATCGGGCAGGAATCGACCACCATGTGGTTCGTGGCAAGGAGGGTGAGATTCACCCCACCGGCGCAGAGATCAAAGCTCTCAGCTGTCGTGGCTGCCATCTTCCAGATGGAGAAGCGGTGATGCATTCGGCACCTCGCCCCGAACATCGCGGTTTGCCACCATTTCATCTGGAACAGATGAGCTGCACCGCTTGCCATTCCGGCCCTGACTTGAATCACTTAGGTGAGAAAACTTGGACTTCCAGGGCCCATCAGTTAGGGATTCCTAAACAAGGTCGTTCAAGTGAGGACCCACCTTCGATCTATTCCGGAATCCTAGCACTGGACGATCAAGGCAGGTGGGCACCTCATCACCAAGGGTGGCCCGAAGGTTGGATCCAGATAGCACAAGCCAATGAGTCGGAAGCGGTGCTGTCACCAGCAGAAATGCGCACTCCCCTTCGCAGAATCCTGCGCGTTCGTTCAGATCTCCTCGAAAAAATTGCAAATACCGATGACGATTCCTCCCGTGAGGAGAGGAGTACCTCGGCATTCCTCAACCAAGCGAATCCACCCACTGCATTGGTGACGGGTGGATCCGCATGGCGACCTGCCCCGGGTGACTTCCTGCAAGCGGAGCCCTCAGATTTGGCTCAACCTGTTCAATGGACGATCGGACACCCTGTAAGACCCGCCTCGATGTCATTGGGGAGCCAAGGTTGTACCGATTGTCATTCCTCCACTACGAGTTGGCCTCTTCTGATGAGCTCACCAGATCCACTCATTCGCATTCGAAGCCATACCGATGGAAATCCTCTTCGTCAGGAACAGCTTCGAACGACAAACGTATTCGACAGTGTTCTATGGGATTTGTGGAAACCCATCTTTCCCGCCAGAGATCTCGCTAAGTTTTACTTTTTAACCTGCGCGTTTCTCGCTTCTGCGGCAGCGGTCTATAGATTCTTATCGATAATGACTGGGAGGCACGGATGAAATGGATCCAACGTGCCCTGATCCCGTTGTTGATTCTGGCAATGCTCACCGCGATTCCCGGAATCCCCCTCGGTGTCGATTTGAGAGGCTATCCACTACTTCTTCACCTTGGAGTCGGCACTCTCCTCGCAGCGATTCTCGCCATCGTCATGGTGACCACCCCACCAACGGGAAGCCGCCTGCAAGCTTTTGCTTGGTTGCTTATCTGTATTGGGCTTCTGGCATTGATGGTGCCGTTGATGGGCTGGGCAGACAGTGAAGCGAGCCATCGGTGGCTCGAATCCCACGGCTGGATATCGATCGCTGGACTGGGACTACTCGGACTATCCGCGAAACAAAGTAAAGCGAGCAGTTCATCTGAAAATTGAACTTCGTCGCGATCTACATATTTCTTCGATAGCGGCCACCGACCTCGTAGAGGGCAGCACTGATCTGACCGAGACTTGCGACCCTCACCGTTTGCATCAACTCACGGAAGATGTTTCCACCTGACAGAGCCACTTGTTGCAACTTCTCAAGGGCGGCAGCACTCTCTGATGAGTTTTGATCATGGAATGCGGCTAAATCTTTGAGCCTTTGATCCTTTTCCTCAGTGGTCGAACGCCGTAACTCAATTTCTTGTTGAGGCTCTTCTGCACCCTCTGGTCGCAAGAAGGTGTTAATACCGATGATCGGCAGTTCGCCGGTATGCTTTCGATGTTCGTAAAGCAGTGACTCCTCTTGGATCTTTGAACGCTGGTACTGACGTTCCAATGCTCCAAGCACCCCACCACGATCGTGAAGACGGCGGAATTCTTCGAGTACCGCTTGCTCCACCAAATCGGTCAGCTCCTCGGTAATGAAGGATCCTTGCAAAGGATTATCATTTTTGGCAATTCCCAACTCCTCGGCGACAATCAACTGAATCGCCATGGCTCGGCGTACCGATTCAGTCGTCGGAGTTGTGATGGCTTCGTCGTAAGAGTTGGTATGCAACGAATTGCACTGGTCGTAGTAAGCCATCAGCGCCTGCAAAGTGGTTCGTATATCGTTGAAATCGATCTCCATGGCATGCAGGGATCTACCTGAAGTTTGAATGTGGTACTTCAACTTCTGGCTGCGTTCATTAGCTCCGTAGAGGTCTCTCATGACGACCGCCCAAAGCCTGCGCGCGACGCGACCTAACACCGAATACTCGGCATCAAGACCGTTTGAGAAGAAGAAGGAGAGATTGCGAGCGAAGTCGTCAACATTCATTCCCCGGGAGCGGTAATACTCAATGTAGGTCAATCCATTGGCTAGGGTAAATGCCAATTGAGTGATGGGGTTCGCTCCCGCTTCAGCAATGTGGTAACCACTGATGGAAACTGAGTAGTAGTTACGTACTTTTTCATCGATGAAGAACTGCTGAATATCGCCCATCATTCGCAACGCGAAATCGATGCTGAAGATACAGGTGTTTTGCGCCTGATCCTCTTTGAGAATATCTGCCTGAACCGTCCCTCGAACGTTCTGCAGAACGAATTGCTCAATCTCTTCTCGGGCTTTCGCGTCTGGCTCACTGCCATTTTCTTGGACGTACTTGGCCACCTGTTGATCGATAGCTGTATTGAAGAACATCGCCAAGATCATCGGGGCAGGTCCATTGATCGTCATCGAAACCGAAGTGCTCGGCGCGCACAGATCGAAACCGTCGTACAATTTTTTCATGTCCTTGAGAGTGCAGATACTGACACCACTCTCTCCGACCTTGCCGTAAATATCTGGTCTTCGATCCGGATCCTCGCCGTATAGGGTGACTGAATCAAATGCAGTGGAGAGTCGATGGACTTCTTCACCCTTGCAAAGGTAGTGGAAGCGAGCATTCGTTTTTTCAGGGGGGCCTTCACCAGCAAACATCCTTTTTGGATGCTCATCACGTCTACGGAATGGGAAGACGCCAGCAGTGAAGGGGAATTGCCCCGGAAGATTTTCCAACTGCAACCAGCGCGCCAAATCACCCTTTCCGTCGATTCGAGGAAGTGCGACTCGGGAAAGCTTCGTCCCTGCCAAGGTTTCAACTTGCAGAGGTTCCCTGATCTCTTTGTCCCTGATCTTGAAGATCAGTTCAGTGCCTGAATAAGCTT
>NHDG01000005.1 GCA_002167285.1 Planctomycetia bacterium TMED53 | reverse complement strand
GGATATCACTGTTTCAAATGAAAGTGGATCCTGTGGAGCTGTGGTTGAGTGGTTAGAGCCGTCTGTAAGTGATAACTGCCATGCCGACATTCCTTCTCCAAGTAGTGAGAATGGTGGATTCTACCCTGTTGGAACTACTGAGATCTCATACACGGTGACTGACACTTCTGGTAACAGCGTATCGGCGAGCTTTATGATCACCGTTAACGACGTTGAAAACCCAGTCATTTCAAATCTTTCTGGTGACATCACTGTTAACACTGATTTGGATTCAGATCACGCAGAGGTGAGCTGGTCTGCACCGATAGTGACAGATAACTGTGATCAGAGCCCTGTGTTGATTTTAAGTCACCAAAGTGGAAGTGATTTCCCAATCGGTACAACGGTAGTTAGCGCGAGTGTCACTGATTCTGCTGGAAACACTACTGCTGGATCATTTGAAGTAACTGTGATTGATAATCAAGACCCAGAGATACTCAATCTTTCCTCAAGCATCACGGTTTCTAATGACGCCAATGAGTGTGGTGCGGTTGTTACATGGCCAGCACATATCGCTACTGATAACAGTGGTGAAGTGAGCCTGACGGTCAGTTCTGAATCAGGAACCTTGTTCCCAATCGGCACGACAACTGTAACTGTTACAGCAGAGGATGGATCTGGAAACACAGTTAGCGGGCAGTTCACTGTCACCGTTAACGATACACAGGACCCAATCCTTCTTGGTACCCGCATTGATCTTACTTCGGTTAATGATCCCGGAGTTTGTGGTGCTGAAGTGACTTGGAGCGCGTTCGGTGTCGTTGATAACTGCAGTGCAACTTTGGATTCTTCCCATGAATCTGGTGATTTCTTCCCGGTTGGTGAAACTGAAGTTGTTCTTACATTGACCGACTCCTCAGGAAATACGGTTCTGGAGTCCTTCATTGTCACTGTGACCGACGAACAGAATCCAACGGTCATCGACCCTTCAGATCTCGTTGTCGAGGCAGCTCACGTGACTTGTGACGCCACGATTGATATACCGCGATTGGTTGTGATTGATAACTGTTCAGTCGCCTCGATAACCAATAACTACAATGGAACCGCAAACGCTTCTGGAACATATCCGCTTGGAGATACCCTTGTTGTTTGGACCATCGTAGATGCTAGTGGTAACGAGGTCAGCGTAGATCAGTTGATCACGGTCAATGTTGATCAGACAGACTGCAATGACAACGGAGCATATGACGTATGCGAAGTTGCCAGTGGCGCAGCGAGCGACTGTAACTCTAATGGCATTCCGGATGATTGCGAAACCGACTGTAATGCCAATGGCATTCCGGATGATTGCGACATCGCAGCTGGATCAAGTCTTGACACCAATGGAAATGGTATTCCTGACGAGTGTGAAACTCAGTTCCAGCGTGGAGATGTGAACGTCAGTGGAAGCATTGATGTGACAGATCCGATCTTTGTTCTGCAATACTGGATCGGTTCCGGTCCAACTCCGACATGTCTCGATAGTGCTGATATCAATGACGACGAGCAAATCGACGTCAGCGATACGATTAGCCTGTTGATGTACCTCTTCCAGGCCTCAGCGCCTCCGGCGGCGCCTTTCGGTACCTGCGGAATAGATCCTGACGGCCTCAGCGGATTGAGCTGCGAGAGCTATGCCAACTGCCCCTGATTTTCTTTAACCAAAAATTGACCGGGCAACCCATTTGGGTTGCCCGGAAAAGTCCCCCGACTCTTACGGAGAATTTCTCCGTAAACAACATTTCATGGAACTGACGTAGGATCCCCCATTCGAGGTTAGTTTCAACTGGAGGTACGATGTTCCCCCGTATCGCCCTTTACACAGGTGTATTCATTTTTGTGTTGATTCTTTTGCAGGCGAATGTTTCTGCGCAGTGTCAACCCACCGTGGACTGTAATCAAAATGGTGTTGCTGATAGTTGCGACATCGATTTGGGTACCAGTGATGATTGCAATGGCAATCTGGTTCCCGATGAATGCGATCTGGAGCTTGCAAACAGTGAAGATTGCAATCTCGATGGTATTCCTGACGAATGCAGTCCTGGAATCTCTGACCTGATCGGAATCGGTTTAGCTTTCGGCAGTGGATTCGGTTCCTCTGTTGGCTCTACATCTGATTTTGCCGTCGTTGGCGCACCTGATGACGACCTTCTTGGAACCAATACCGGTTCAGCCAACATCTTCAAAAGAACGGGAACCCGTTGGATTGAAGAGATGAAGATCTTTGCGGTCTCTGCGACCCTTGAAGATCGATTTGGAGCAGCTGTTGCAATTGATGGGGATCTTGCAGCAATCGGTGCACCAGGGAAATTACAGGGTCGGGGCGCTGTATTCCTTTATCGGAGAATCGGGAATGGCTGGTGGAATTACGAGGGAACTCTTACCGCATTTGACGCACCACTTGGAGCCGCATTCGGTAGTGCATTAGCAATTGAAAATGAAACCATTTTTGTTGGTGCTCCTGGAACACTAAACGGCCTTGGGTCCGGTTCTGTGTACGTATACACCCGTCAAAATGGTATGTGGTTACAAGACCAAAAGTTGGAGTCAGATCAACTTTCAGATGGAGATATGCTCGGGCGATCAATCGCAGTTCATGACGGAACTGTAGTGATAGGAGCCCCAGGTCATGAATCAGATGAAATGACCAATTCCGGTTGCGTACTCGTATTTGAAGAGTCCGCTGGAATCTTTACTGAAAGCGTCAAAATTACCGCCGAGTCTCCAAGTCCATTTGCGGCATTTGGTTACTCTGTCGATCTGAATCATGACCATCTTTTAGTGGGCTCTCCGGGTGAAAATGTTGATCAAGGAGCAGCCTACATTCACAACAGATTAGCAGGGTTGTGGATAGGGCAGCAGAAAATTGAACCTGTTGACGCTTCAGAGAGCGGGCTCTTTGGGGCCGATGTTGGTCTGGAAGTTAAAACAGCAGTCATCAGCGCACCCGCAGCCGGATCTGACCAAGGCCAGGTCGTGATCCTAAGGAAAACAGGATCCCAATGGCAACGGGGTGATGAATTAAGTCCGCTCAGTGAGAGGGCAGCAGGTGAGCTGTATGGAAGCTCGATTAGTTGCCAGTTGCCTTTCCTCATTGTTGGAAGCTCAGGCGAGAATTCCGGAAAAAGCATCTGGATCTCAGTTTTCAACGATTGTAATGAAAACCTAGAAGACGATATTTGCGACGTAACTCAAGGTTTTGAAGCTGATTGCAACTTAAACCTAATTCCTGATGTGTGTGAAATCGCGGATGGAACTAAGTTGGACTGTGATTCCAATTCTATTCCAGATGAATGCCAAATCGAATCAGGAGAGCTTCTGGATTGCAATATGAATGGCGTTCCGGATTCCTGTGACTTGTCGAGTGGATTCTCGAACGACTGTAATCAGGACCAAATTCCTGATGAATGTCAGGTGGACGCAGATCCACTCTTCCCCTCAATTTCAAATTTGCCAAATCCTGTAAGTGTCGGAACTGACCTCGGTGAATGTGGTGCAGTGATCACATGGGATGAGCCAATTGCTACCGATAATTGTGGAATTGGTTCATTTGTAAGTAGCCATTCCTCAGGTGATCTTTTTCCTGCAGGTGTCACTGAAGTAACGTACACCGCAACTGATGTTAGCGGGAATGAAACAACAGCTTCATTCTCGATTTCGATTACAGATGACGAGCTCCCAACACTATCAGGGCTTCAGAATTTGATCAGCGTTGATACTTCTGAAGGCGTCTGTGAGTTAGCTGTCAGTTGGGAAGACCCTGTACCTAGCGATAACTGCGGCGTTCTATCTGTAACTTCTAATTTTCAGCCTGGAGATCTGTTCCCGATTGGTTCGACAATCGTGACTTATTCGCTGACGGATACGAGTGGAAACAATTCAGAAGTCAGCATGGAAGTGATTGTTGTCGATACTGTCAATCCACAAATCTCAGGTATTCCTGAAAGCATCGAAGTCTCTACAGACGCAACTTCGTGTTTAAGTGTTGTAGAGTGGCTTGAGCCACAGGCAACAGATGATTGCTCTTTGCAGTCTCTTACGTCTGATATCGAGAGTGGTTCAAGCTTCGGTGTCGGAACCACCACTGTTACATATACAGTGATCGATGGCGGTGGAAACTCAACGACCGCTTCTTTCACAGTGACAGTAACAGATGACGAAAATCCACAAATTACTTCTCTCCCATTAGATGTTTCCGCAGGAAATGATCCAGGAGAGTGTCATGCCCAGATTTCATGGGCACCGGCTTCGGCAGTGGATAATTGTGAAGTCTCAAGCTTGGTGAGTAGCCATCAGTCAGGTGATATATTCCCCCTCGGTGAAACCGTAGTCGAATACACAGCTACAGACATCAATGGAAATATATCAGTACAACAGTTTGTTGTGACGATTTTGGATACTGAAGCTCCTATTTTGTCTAATATCCCCGCTGACATTGTCGTTGAAAATGATCCTGCCCAATGCACTGCCTTAGTAAATTGGCAAGCTCCTGAAATTTTAGATAACTGCGGTATTAGTCAGTTTTCTGGAACAGCGGCATCAGGAGATGTATTCCCGATTGGAACGACAGAAGTCGTTTACACATTAGTCGACGAATCTGGAAATCAAACACAAGCAGGCTTCAGTATTACAGTAGCTGATACTGAAATGCCGATTCTTATCGGGCTGCCTGAAGATATCGCTGTTAATAATGACCTTGGCCAGTGCGGCGCAAACGTTTCTTGGGAAGCTCCTACTCCATGGGATAACTGCAACCTCGCTGATTTTGATGCAACACATGATCCCGGAACGTTTTTTGGTAAGGGGACTACAGTAGTTACATACACAGTGACTGATGGAGCTGGTCTTATGACCACAGGTACTTTCGAGGTTACTGTGGATGACAATGAAGCACCTGTGATCAGTGGAATGCCAGCTGACAGAACGATCAGCGCTGATTCTGGTCTTTGTTCAGCTGTGCATGCCTGGGATGAACCGACTGCTTCTGATAACTGCGAAGTGGTTTCATTCACCTCAAATCACCAACCTGGAGATACGTTCCCGGTTGGCACGACAACGGTTTCCTATAGCGTGGTTGATACTGAAGGAAAAACAACTTCAGAAGAGTTTAGTATTACGGTTATTGATACAGAAGATCCAATCATCATCGGCGTTCCAGCAGATATCGCCGTAGATACAGAAGCGGGAATTTGTGCAGCCACGGTTAGTTGGCAGGCACCGGATTCTCAAGATAACTGTTCAATTGCCGAATTTAATCTATCTCATCAATCAGGGTCACAATTCCCAATTGGAACAACTCTGGTCGAAATTGATACGACGGACATTCATGGAAACATGGCGAATGCCAGTTTCAATGTGACGGTCACGGATTTAACACCACCAGCATTCCTCAATATGCCGGCGAGTATCTCTGTCGAAGCAAGCTCTTTAGAGTGCGGCGCAATCGTCACGTGGGATGCTGTTATTCCTGAAGATAACTGTTCTGTTTCAGAAATCTCATCAACAGCCTCTAGTGGAGATCAGTTTCCAGTGGGTGTGACAACTGTGACCTATACAGTTATTGATGCATCCGGAAATTCAAATCAAGAGAGCTTTAGTATTGAGGTCTCTGATCAGACTGGTCCTGTCTTTACTAATATTCCCGCAGCTATTGAAGTAGAGACCACTGCTGGAGAGTGCTCAGCAATCGTCACTTGGGGTTCGGTTACAGCAAGTGATAACTGTGAGCTAGACACGATTACGAGTAGTCACTTCTCGGGAATGACATTTAATCTTGGAAGCACAATCGTCGAGTATTTAGCGACGGACATCTATGGCAATCAAACGCAAAGCTTGTTTGAGGTTTTGGTGTTAGATCAAGATGGACCGGTAATTACGGGGCTCTCAGGGGACATTGTCGTTACCAATGATCCTGGGCAATGTGGTGCAAATGTGTCTTGGTTAGAGCCGGAAGCCAGCGACAATTGCCAAGTGCTAAGCCTTTCAAGAAACATTCCTTCAGGCGCTTTCTTTGCCATTGGAACAACCCAAATCACATACATAGCGGCAGATGTAAATGGTAATGAAACAGTTCAGTCATTTTCCATCATTGTAGAAGATTCCGAGTTGCCAGAGTTTACGGCGATACCAGAAATGGTAACGGGCATTACTTCGATAGATTCTTGTGAGGCGGTTGTCACCTGGGATGCCGTAACTGCTGAAGATAACTGCCTTGTGAGCTCAATCTCTCTGTCACATCAATCTGGAGATATCTTCCCGATTGGCGACACATTGGTTACTGCAACCATCGAGGATATCAATGGCAATCTGACTACTTCAGAATTCACTGTGCAAATTGAAGATGATGTGTTGCCACAAATTCTCAATATGCCTTCAGATCAGTTTGTCGCCGCAACACCAGGTGAATGTGGAGCAATAATTGACTGGGATATTCCTCAGTCTTCGGACAACTGTGCAGTGATATCTTTTGCTTCGACTCACACCCCTGGTAGTTTCTTCGAGCGTGGTAATACAGTTGTTTCGTACACTGTTATCGACTCTTCGGGCAATACAAATACAAATAGCTTCCAGGTGAATGTTGTCGATTTGGAAGTCCCTGTCATTAATGAGAATTTCCAGGACATCATCGCCATTGCAGACGCTGGGTCGTGTTCGGTAGAGATTTCTTGGGCAGAGCCTACTGCCGACGATAACTGCAGTGTCCAAACGTTGATTTCAAACTATTCCCCAGGGGATAGTTTTGAAGTTGGTACCACGACAGTGGCTTACACCGCGCAGGATCCGACTGGAAACATTACTAATGTTCAGTTCAACGTTACGGTATTGGATGAAGAAGCTCCTGGATTCTCAAGTTTCCCAACCCCAATCACCGTAGGAAATGACTTTGATCAGTGCAGCGCAATCGTGACTTGGGAAGCTCCCCAAACGATTGATAACTGCTCTGTCGCAACCATCGAATCAAATCATCAGCCTGGAGACATCTTCTCATTAGGTTTCACCGTTGTGGAATATGTCGTCACCGACGCTTCTGGAAATTCTTTCACGGATAGCTTCACTGTGACTGTCGAAGACACCCAGGCGCCACAATTCCAAAATTCCATCAGCAGTGCTGTGCTAGATACGGATCTTGGTCAATGTGGTGCGATTCACACTTGGGGCGTGCCAGAGGTTCTTGAGAACTGCCCGGAAGTGACCATCACTTCTAGCCATAATCCGGGTGATTTCTTCAACACCGGATTAACCGTAGTTCAGTACGCCGCAACTGATGCTGCTGGAAATACCAGCAACCTCATGTTTACGGTGGTTGTCCAGGACTCTGAAAGCCCGCTCATTAGTGGAACCCCCACTGACATAACACTTGAGACTGAAATCGACACCTGTACTGCGGTCGTCGATTGGGTGGCGGCTGAGGCGTCTGATAACTGCGCGATTGTTGAATTTAACGCCAGTCATGCACCAGGAGACGTGTTCTCACTTGGAACGACTACAGTGACATATCATGCTGTAGACTCTTCCGGTCATATCAGCTCAAGTAGCTTCAATGTCACCATTGTGGATGAGCAAGCTCCAGAGATTACAAATTTCCCACAAGGTGTGACTCTCACCAGCCAACCGGGCTTATGTGGATCATTGCACGCCTGGGATCTGCCAATCGCTTCAGATAACTGTCCGGATGATCAGTTGGTTGCTAGCCACAACCCCGG
>NHDG01000004.1 GCA_002167285.1 Planctomycetia bacterium TMED53 | reverse complement strand
CGGGTGGCACTGGCGGCATGCCTATGGATCCCAGCAGGCTACTGTGGCGGCACTTGTGGGCAGATCACGCCGCCGCGCCGCGCGGGCGGGATGACGCTGTTCCGCTGCCACCAGCAGGCTGGGGTGGCCCGCCTCTGGACTCGCCCAACAGACCTGGCTTCGATGTAACCACTCTGGAGGCCATCGAGCACTATGTGCGTCACTTTCCTGATGGCATGGGTGCTTGCAGTGTGAACTTTGGGGCAAATGAGCAACACACAGCCCTCTCGGGCGAGCATGAGCTGGCTAGGCTCTCTCTTGGGGCGAACCGTCGCAGTCATGTGGCTGTCTGGGCCATGTGGTGCGGTAGAATGCATCGCGGCTTCGGGCTGGCGTCAGACAAGTGGTCCGCTGGAAAGTGGCGTCCGGTGGCAGATGTGCTGCACGAGCTGGCCATTGGCGGCTCGGCGTACACGGTGTATGCCGCCGCTTGCGCTACGGCTTACCAGAAGTTGCTGAGTCTGGACCCCCTGGGTTCTGGCAACCTGCCGCCGCGCAAGACACAGGTGTCACGTGTGGCTTCGGTCGCTGACATGGGCAGCACCTGTCTTCCACTGGCACCACCGTCTCGGCCCAGCTCGCCGCCGCCTGAGCTTCTGCAGGGCATATCTGCTGAAGCGGCCCCTGCCGCTCCTCAGCCGCGGCTCTACGCGGCGGCAGAGGTGGATGTCACGACGATGCGTGATGTGCCAGTGCACTGCGCATACCTGCAGGACGTGCGCATCTGTGAGCCCTTGCGTACGCCACGGCTGGGCAAGATGTACAGGGATCTTCGCATCAACTGTGCGGCTGCGTGGGTCCGGCACACGTTGGGCGACACTGGTGCCGGGCCAAGTGTAATCGCCGAAGGCTTGCTCCGGCAGCTGCCTGAGGCGGTGTACAAGTATGAGGACCTTCCGCCGTCTGTGGTGGGCGACTTGCAGGGAGCCAATGGAAACGCACTGGTGGTGCGTGGCTATGCCACAATTGTCTTCTCTATCGGTGCTCAGGATGGCCAGCGGTACGCCTTCGAGCACCGCTTCCACGTGGTCAAAGGTGGCGATCTGATGATCTTGGGGAATGATTTCTTGGCGCCTCGCGACGCGGCAGTGTGCCCTCGTGTGGACCCAGCCACAGGCTTCATCTCTCTGTGGAACGCCAAGCGTGAGCGTTGGATCTCAGTGGAGCTTGCCTCCGATCCGCGTCACCTGCGCCCGCCTGCAGAGGCGCCCGACCTGTCCGGTTCTGCGTCGACCTTACCCTGCCCTGTCAGTGCTGCTTTGACGTACACTGAACCAGGCTACTATGTCATGCGCCCTGTCGCTCTGGCGTCACCTGCGCTGGAGCCGTCTGCTCAGTCAGATGGTGGCTTGCCGCCTCGAGACCCAGGTTTGGGCCCGCCGCAGCTTGCACCAGGTGGGGAGCGGAGATCGCAGCCGGGCGGCTCAGCTGGTGACCTGGTGGACATAGCCTTGGACAGTGGTGACGCCGATGCAGGCCCTGACAGGCATCCTTTGGTGCCGCCCATCAAAGGCAGACTGCTGGATCCTGGTGAACACATCGAAACGTACAGTAACCTGCTGTTCTCAGCTCAAGCCATTGTACTGGACCCTGGTGAGCAGAAGGCGGTGGCCCTCGAATGCCCGAAGCCGCTGCTGGGCTACAAGGGTGTGGTGCTTGTGGAGCGGCCGCCAGACAGGGTGGGCTTCCCGAAGACTGACGTCTCGGTGGGCAACTCGCTGTGCTATGTATCTGGCAACAAGCTGTGGGTGTCTCTCTACAATGCAACCAGAAAACGAGCCTCCATCGCCTCTCTGGCTCCCATCGCTTTGGCCTCATACGAGGGTGTGGTGCCACACGATCCGAAGGCGCCTTCGGGGGCTGGTGAGACGCCGCTCACTGAGAAGGAAGTGGCTGCCATCATGCAGCTGCATATCGACTCAGATAATCGCCTCACCCCGCAGCAGAGAGAGCGTGTGATGGAGTTGGTTCGCCGTCGTCGCCGCGCCTTTGGAACTAACGGTGCCATACCTGGATTGACACATGTGCTGGAAGTCGAGCTCGAGCTGCTCCCTGGTGCTAGGCCATTCAGGCACGCTCCGTCGCGTATGGGTGACGTTGGCAATGAGATCGTGCGCAAGACGGTCACAGAGCTGGAAGCGAACAATATTATTCGAAAGTCGACGTCACCTTGGGCGAGTCGACTGGTCCTGGTTTCCAAGAAGTCCGGAGAGCCACGCTGTTGCGTGGATCTCCGGGACTTGAACCAGCGACTCCTGGTGGTGGACACACCGCTGCCGCGCTGCGACGACGCGATCGCTCGGCTGGGCTCAGCCGTGTCGAAACGCCCCTCGCGTGTGCCGACCGGTGACGTGATCTTGGACACTGCTCTTGCTTTGGATAAGTTGTCTGGTGGAGCAAAGCTGCCTGTGCTTCCAGGTAAGGGTGGCACCACTGTGACGGGTTCTCCGGTGCCTGCAACTGCCTTCGATGAGTCGGCGTGCGGCACGTGCATTGAGCCAGACGCGGATGCTTCGGGTGGCTCCACGGGCGACACGGCGTCGGTCAGCAACGCACGCACGGGCCAACCTGACTGCGAAGCCAAAAGCAACGCACGCACGGGCCAACCTGACTGCGAAGCCCAAAGCAACGCACGCACGGGCCAACCTGACTGCAAAGCCCAAAGCAACGCGGCCACCGCAAGCTTCGACGCTGGCGACGGCGTTGGGATCACGGTGAACGAGGACGGCACGGGCTTGACTATGGTCGACCTGCCGACCAACCCCGAGTTCAAGCAGGGGTCGGGCGTGGCGGTTCCACATTTCTTGTGGTTCCACACGCTCGACCTCACAGCGGGCTTCCACGCGCTGGGCATCCGAGAGGAGCACAAGGAGCGGACGGCCTTTGTGACGCCCTTCGGACAGAAGTTCGAGTGGAATCAACTTCCATTCGGTCTGCGCTCCGGCCCGTCCTACATGCAGCGCCTCATGGAGTGCACGCTGCAGGGCCTCTCCTGGGAGATCTGTCTCCCATACTTGGACGACTGCGTGGCTTGGGCGAGCGGCGAGACCGAGGAGGAGGCGTTCGAACAAGCGCTCACGCGGCTGGACACGATCCTGGAGCGCTTCGAGTGGGCGAACCTCACCTGCAAGCCCAAGAAGTGCCACCTCTTCCAGACCAGCGTCGAGTACTTAGGGCACGTCTGCTCGAGGGATGGGGTGTCAATGGACCCGAAGAAGGTGGACGCGATCAACAAGGTCGACCCGACGTCCATCGACTCGCTCGAGGCAGTGCGCTCCTTCTTGGGCTTCGCCGGGTACTACCGAGATCACCTTCCTGATTATCATCTGATGAGTGACCCGCTGGTGGACTTGACGAAGAAGGGCGTCGACGTCAAGCAAGCAGTGAAGTCAGAGGCCTGTCAGAACGCCATCCGACAGATCATCGATGCCATGAAGTGCAACCCTGTGCTGGCGTACCCGCGCCCTGACCTGCCGTTCACCATTGCCACGGATGCTGCCACTGGTAAGGGCATCGGAGGCATACTGAAGCAGGCGGATGAGAACGGCACCGAGAGGGTGGTCCAGTATTACGGACGCCGGCTGAATTCAGCCGAGCGGAAGTATACTGTGACGGAGGTCGAGTTGCTCGCGGTGGTGGAGAGCCTCAAGCACTTCCGCCCGTACATCTGGGGACGATCACAGTTCCAGGTGGTCACGGACCACGCTGCTCTGTGCTGGCTCTTCGGCCTCAAGGACAGCGTGGGTGGGGGCATGTCTTCTCGGCTTGTTCGGTGGTCGCTCAAGCTGCAGGAATACGCTGGTGCTATGCGTATCAACCACCGTGAAGGCAAACGCCATGCAGACGCGGATGCTATCTCACGCTTGGTGACTGCAATTGAGATGACGCTGCCAAACGCCTCGCGTGCATCGACGGACCCTCAGATCTGCGCAGCGATCACGGCCTTCCACGAGCAGGTGGCGGCTTCCATGCAGCAGGCTGACGGCGACGTGGAGCTTGCAGTGACACGGCTGCAGCGGGCTCGGGCTGCCGCCTCGCTTGACGTGCTGTCAGCCAGCGTTGGAGATGGGCGGCTGCCGGATGTAGCGGTGGTGGAGTTCGCACAGGCTGCAGACGCCTTGTCGTCAGCGCGCCGGGCGGTGGAAAGCGAGCGGCTGCTGGAGGTTGCGGCGGTGGAGCTTGCACAGGCTGCGGAGGCTTTGGCCTCGCATGCGCCGCCCTCTTGGGTGTGTGCGACGACCGCTGCCCAGCGGCGCGCCCAGCTGGCAAAGAAGGCAATGCTGGCTGACCAAGGCGTGACGGGCTCTGTCTTCACGCCCTGCGATGCCCCTGTGAGTGATCCGTTGCCAGAGCCTCAGCCTGGTGATGAGCCAGCCTCGGTGCGCAAGGCCTTGCATGACGCGTACCTGCGTTCGGAGGTGCCGAACAAAGCTACGCTCTCCGAGTCGCAGGCAGCTGACGAGCAGTGCGCCGCCATCATGGCGTACCTGTGTGCTGGGGTGGTGCCATTGGACAACGCCATGGCGGGCTTCGTGCTGCGCACGGCGCCGCATTGCCTCATCCACGATGGGCTGCTGTACTTCAAACGTGAGACCAAGAAGAAGCGAGTGGAGGCGCTTCCCTCCGATCAGCCACAGACTGAGAACGACAGTACTCGCATGACACTGTGGGTGCCAGCGGCTGACCGTCAGTTCTTCTTGCGTGCCTTCCACGATCAGATGGGCCATCGCGGTCGCGAGCTGACGTACGGCCGCTTGCGTGAGTTCTACTACTGGCCGGGCATGTGGGAGGATGTGGCGCGTCACGTCGAACAGTGCCACGCGTGCCAGATGGGCAAGCAGCTCAAGAAGCCACAGGGTGCAGCGACCCTGCCCGGAGTGGGCACGTACCCGTTCGAGACGGTCGTGGTGGATGTGCTGGATATGTCTCAGGAGCCAACGGAGTCTGGCTACAAGAAGCTGCTGATTTGGATGGACCCGCTCTCTCGCTGGGTTGAGGCGGTGCCTCTTGAAAAGGAGCCAACGTCGTCAGAGATGCTGGACCTGTTCATCAAGCACGTGGTGCGGCGGCACGGCTTCCCGCGTGCTGTGAAGAGCGATCGCGGCTCACAGCTGGTGAGCAAGCTGACGGCTGAGCTCTACAGGGCTTGTCGCGTGCGCATGGATTCGTCCACGGCGTATAGCCACGCCTCGGTAGGTGTGGTTGAGCGGTTCAACTCCACACTGCTCACCATGCTGCGCGCTGCGCTGCAAGAGCCAGATGCGGATCCTGACTGGGAGAAGCACATGGACTTCTTGCTGTTCGCGTATTGCAGCTGTCCTCATTCCGTGACGGGCGAAAGCCCTGCCTATCTGCTCTATGGGCGCGAGCTGCGTGGTGTCGACTCGATCGGTCTGCCTGACGCCGCTGACTCGCGGGTGCAGCACGTCAAGCACACGGTGGCCCGCTTGCGTACGGCTTGGCAGGCAGCCGCCCGAGTGACAGTTGACCATCAGCTCAACGAGAAGGCAGAGCAGGATGCCAAGGCAGACCTGTCAGTCTCTTACGAGGTTGATCAGCGTGTGCTGCTGCGGGTTGAGGATGAGCAGCGGATTGGCAAAGAGAAGCTGGCAGCGCGCTTCACAGGCCCATACCGCATTGCTGAGGTACTGGACAACAACAACTATAAACTGCGTGACCTGCACTCGAACCGTGTTCACGACGTGGTTCCCGCCCGCCGCCTCCGACAGTACCTGACCATCACCGAAGTTGACAAGCTTGCTCCTGACGAGTACATTGTCGACAAGCTGCTGGACAGGCGGCATGTCAAGGGACGTGGCTGGGAATATCTAACGAAGTGGAGGCAGTTCCCAGTCAGTGAGGCGTCGTGGGAACCTCGTGCAGCCTTGCTGCACCGATGCTCTGAGATGGTGGCAAAGCTTGATGCGACCAAGACAGAGAAGGCTACTTGGCCTCACTGCGCGCGGCCAGACTGCCCGTGCACCAGCTCTGACAGCGGCAAGGCTGGCGACTATTGCTGTTTGACCTGCCGGCGTGGCACTCCCTGTGCGGCCAACTATCACAAGGAGCCACGTGCCGCCCGCGAGGAGCGCGCGCGCAAGGCGGTGCTGCCGCGCGAGCATTGGCAGCCCGTGCAGGGTGATCTGGTGATGCTGCCTCCAGCAGGGACGGACAAGCATTCGCGCGACGAGCGTGGGCACTTTCATGCCTCAAAGGTGGTGCTGACAAAGGAGCTGAATGGTGAACGGGTGGCGTACACATGGCTGCGCCGCCGCCCAGGCAAGGCATCCGCCATGAGCGACGTCGACCTGCCGGGTGGTCACATCGACACGGGCGAGTCACCGCTCGATGCGGCCCTTCGCGAGCTGCTGCTTGAGGAGCTGGATGTCTCGAATCTCACCAACGCTGGCATCCGTTCCCTCTCTGACGCACTGGCTGCGTGCACACCTGTGGTGCAGTCGGTGAAGAACGAGCGTACTGGCGACACGCACCAAGTGCACGTCTTCACTGTGGAGGTGCCGCCAGACACGGAGCTTCTGCAGGGGCCTGAAGGTGTGCTGGAGGGCGTTGAGCCGGGCTGGCGACCTTGCCGAGCCCTGCTCTCCGCTCTGGCCAATCGTCCCGGGTACCAGCGTGCCGTGCGGATGGCTCTCAACCAGCACACGCGGGACGTGGACACGTCCGAGGCCCTTCCATCATGGATGGAGGCCTCAGCCAGCTTGGCTCTAGGTGGGGAGCCGGCTGCTGCCTCGCAGCCGCCTCCTGCTGCTGCAACCGACCTTGGCGTGCCAGACATGGCGCGTCGACCCAAATCAAAGCAGCAGGGTATTGAGTGGGAGTACCGCGTTCCAACGATGGGACGTGGAGGACAAAAGCGTGACAAGTGGCTTGCCGAGCAGTACTTCTCTGCTGAGCAACGCGCTTCACTGCTCCCTCAGCTGCGGCTAGAGGCCGAGCGGCTGGTGGCGGGCTTGCGCCTGCCCCAGCGCGCTCACGTGTGCTCGATGGCGTGGTTCACGCGCCACTGAGCCACGGATCTCTGCGATCGACATTGATGGATGCACGCCCCGTCAGCCAGACAGGTGGCCTTTCGCGCCCCCACCAGCAAAGTAACCCTTTTGGGCGTTGGGTCGGCTGGCGTACGAAGAGCGGGCGCGACGCCTTCGTAGTACTTCTACTCGATCGAGGGGGCGCGGCGTGCGTTCTCGTGCGTCTCAGTACTTCATCAGTGGCTGCTCTTGCTGCGTGCGACTGCCATTGGCAGTGTACGTTGCAATCGGTCCTCGACGTCTGATTACAATGTTCGCTGGCAAAGCGCCAGTTTGTTGTCGAACTTTTGGCAATCGACCCGGGGACGCTACGGGAGATGTGGGGTGCTGCCAATGGACCGTAATCGAAGTACGAATGGACAAAGTTCCGTTCGGCAACATGTGTGGTGTGTGATGTGCTGCCGCGACCAACCGGGCTGACGCGTGGAGAGCAAGGCAGCAGGCATATGTGTTGATCTGCCAATTGCTACTCCCCTGTATCTGGCCTCCGCTACCTGCTTCCATCGCGGCGACCTGGTTGGATCAAGGCAGGCAACGTGTGGGGTGATCAATTGGTAGATGTGATGACAAAGACTGACATGGACGGATGAGTGGTGTGTGATACGGACCGGCATGTGTCGGCAACCGAAAAGAGATGAACCTGTCGGCAACAATGCGCAACGTTGCCTTCAGCCGACGGTCAGCTGCGACTGTACTGGGGAAATCCGCCTGGTCTGACCAGAGAGGAGTGCGATCAACGCACCAGTGATCCCGGCCAACGGCGTCCACCGAGGAGGAGGAGATGCGTGAACAACGCGCCCGTGATCCCGGATGAGCTCTGACCGAGCGGTTGGCGTAGTGGGCATCCGACGTGACAAGCAAGAACAAGTGCAAGTCGCTGGCTCGTCTCCCTCGAGGAGTACGGCGGCTTCGCGCCTAGGTGGGGAGTGTCAGAGAGTCGTCACTCTCTAGCGGCAGACTCGCATTTAAAGCCACGCCGGCTGCCGCGCCCGTGACGTGTGGGTCGCCACCCCTCAGGTGACTGAGGAGGGGGAGACTCATCAAATGGAGTGATTTCACTTTGACACTGAAAGTCGTACAGAATTGTTCCCGCCTTGTTTTTGTCCCTTGTTACGTCTAGCCCCCTTCGTTGGCCAGCCGGATTGTGGTCCGGCGTGTGCCGAGGTACCTCCGCGGCGACGTCGACTAGGGAAATCTCGGGAGCGTAAAAGAGATCGAACGCGGATACCTCATGCTGCCGTCCCGCTCTCAGAGTGCGCTCGCTGTGGGTCCGGAGGTCGCTCCTCCGGTCACCGCGGCTGCACCATCGCGTGCAACGAATGACACCGACTCAGAGCAGTCGAATGCGTGCATCCATCATCCACAGGACTCTCCGGGCAAGCCAGTCTCTGGAGCGCCGGGCTCTGCTGATCTGACATCTACATCAGCGGGTGCTGCGCCGACGAGTACACGGTGGAACGGGACTCCCACGACAAGTACTACGAATGTTGCTACGGCTCAGGTCGATGCGTCGACTCTTCCGTGCGACCCGGAGTCCTCGGGCTTCCCGCTCTCTGAGACCGGGCAGCTCGTTCAGCAACGTAGTGGTGCCGTTGGCGCGATGGTTGCGGCGGCCGTCAATGCAGTCGTCGCGAACGAAGTCACGCGCGTTACGTCAACTAGCTCGGCTGCGGCCGACTCGGTGAACCTTGTGGAGTCGCAGCTCAAGCT
>NHDG01000003.1 GCA_002167285.1 Planctomycetia bacterium TMED53 | reverse complement strand
GTATTCGGGGAAACTCTGTAGAGGCTTCGGGCGAATGCTCGGGCCACTGCTGGGGCCACTGTTGGAAGCGGCCGAGGGTGACACAGGGGCGATCCCAGCGCGTCAAGCGCAGCCAGCAGCCCGTCGATTCGAGAAGGACTTGGTCGAGGGCCATGTTGGAAGCGGGATCGAGAGGACCGGGATCGAGGAGGTGAATCGTTTCGTTTTGCAGAGTTCCTCCGCGACCCCGGTTCTATCGTTGGATCAGAGCTAGCTGTTGTTGAGCTGGCTTTCGTAATCCTGGGAATTCATCAACTGACTTTTCCAGGAGTCATCACTGGGTTGAATCTTTAGCATCCAACCATCTTCAAAGGGGGAGTCGGTGATCGGTTCCTGGCTCTCGAGCAGAGTCGCGTTGGCTTCGACGACTTGACCACTGATCGGTGAGTTGAGTGCACTCACAGCCTTGACCGATTCGATCTCTCCAAACTGCTTTTCAAAGTGAACGTCGTCACCTTCATTCGGTAACTCGATGTACACCAGTTCACCGAGTTCGCTGGCCGCAAACTCGGTAATGCCGATGGTGACGATCCCATCATCACTCTCTTGGGCCCATTCATGGCTAGAGAGGTAAAAACGATCTACAGGTACTTCAGACATAGCACAGTCTCCCTCAACTGTCGGCGCCGGTGATTCAGTGCATGTGAATCAGTCAGTGTAAATCAGTCTGTGTGAGTCAGCAGAACTGAATCAGAACAGCGCATTCCCAATGGATCTCTTCTCGACAGGTCCCTCTCCCGTCAAGTGGAGGATCCGCAGAAAATATGATTGAGACCACCTCGGATTGCAAGGTTTAGACCTGCGATCCTGCAGCGATCAGACCTTTTCTGCGTCTTTCCGATAGAAGGGCAAGGGGTGGGGGCGTAGATCCGGGGTTTGGCGGCCCAGATCGACTTGAAGCGGGGCATCGTCGGGAATCTCCGCAGAGACATACCCACAGGCGATGGCCACTCCCAAAGTCGGGGAGGGGGATCCGCTGGTCACTTCACCGACCACCTCACCCTCGTGAAGGATCGAGGCCCCCTGGCGGGCAGGCCTGCGTCCATCGACGGTAAAGCCCCTCATGCGTCGCTCCGGGCCCCTCGATTCGATCTCCTGGAGTGCCGATTGGCCGATGAAAGGGGTTTCCTTGTGGAGCCCGACGCCGAAATCGAGGCCCGCGGAGATGGGGTCGATCTCTTCCGAAAGTTCGTGACCGTAGAGCGGCATTCCTGCTTCGAGGCGCAGGGTATCTCGGCAGCCGAGGCCGCAGGGGTGGACCTGATCTGAGAGGCCGATCAAGGCATCGAAGACCGCTTCCGCATGTTCAGAATCGACATAGATTTCAAAACCGTCTTCACCGGTGTAGCCGGTTCGAGAGATCCAGCCGGGAAGGGAAGTGCCAGTCAAATTGACATTGGCGGCACCGACCCGGTAGTAGCCCAAGTTTCTGAGATCGCGACCCTTTGGGCGCTCGATGTGGGGGGCCAGCAGTTCAGCGGCCAACGGACCTTGAAGGGCGACCATGGCAAGGCTCTCACTGTGATCGACGATGTGTGCACCTTGCAATTGATCGGCGAACCACGGCAGCAGCTTCTCTCGATTGCCCGCATTGACGACGAGCCACCAACGATCTGGCAAGCGGTAGACGAGGATGTCATCCAAGATGCCGCCATCTTCACGACAGACCAGTGAGTAGCACACTTGGCCCTTCTTCATCGTCGAAACATCCCGGGTCAAAACCTGATCGAGGGAGCGGACGGGATCATCGCCGACCACCTCAAAGCGGCCCATGTGACACAGATCGAAGACTCCAGCCTGCTTGCGCACGGTGTGATGTTCCTCGGTCAAGGCGGAATACCACACCGGCATTTCGAAGCCACCAAACTCGACGAGGCGAGCTCCATGGCGCTGATGGGCTGCATTCAAGACGGTCTTTTTCATCGCTTCGGCTACTTTCCGAGGAGTTTAGAAGTCGAAATCGCCACCATCGCCGGAGTCTTCTTCAGAAGTTTTGTTCAACTCTGCTTCGGCCCACTCTTCATCGACGAGTCCGCGAACTTCCAGCTCTTGGATGATGAACTTGGTGTCATTCCAACGGAACCCGGCAAAGCCTTTACGGTACTTGTCGGTGGTCAGTTTGACGGTGGTTTCGCCGTTAATCTTCGCTTCGAGGATTCCTTTTTCGTCTTCGGAACTCTTGAAGTAGCGCACCTCAAAATCGTATGCCTCGCGCTTTTGCACCCAATCTTTGGGGTTTTTGCGGAACGCTTTGATCGGGCTGACCACGGTGGAGGTTTTAAGGCCATCGTTGTACACCCTGGCGTTGGCTCCGTAGGAGACGGCATAGAAATCACCACCCCCGTCCGACATCAAGACCAGCTCGAAATCAGGTTTGTTGATCAATAGCTGGAACAAGACCTTTGCTCGAATGATGACGCCGTCTTCAAAGCTGGAGTTGACGAGCCAGTATCCAGAGGTATTGCCTGCCATGACGTAGTTGCCGTCCTGACCGCTACCGACTCCTTCGTCGCCTTCGAAGATGGCGTGAGAAGGATCACCAAGGATACGATTCATATCTTGCTGAAGTTCAGTCCCTGCAGACCAGTTGAGGCTCAAGCTCCCCTTGGAGGAGTTGTATTCCGCAACACCGGAAAAGAGTCCGGGAAGCCCGCTGGAGAGATCGGTGGAGCCATCATTGACGCCGATGTCGGGAATCTCGATGTCGTCGAGGCCTGGAACTTCATCCGATCCACCACCGCTATTGCCGGTGTAGTCACCCGCTGCGGAGTTGTTGCCAGTATTGTTGGCTGCGAGCTCGGTTCGCTTCGCGGTTTCCAACGCGCCAACGAACCCGGTTTTTGCATCGCGGAAGCTGCGGGCGGCGGAGTCGAAATCACCGATCTCGTAGGATTGATTTCCCATCCGTTCGCGATCGAGGGCGTACTCCATATCACGGAGGGCCTTCTCTTCAGCACCCGCCTCGATGGCCAACTTTTTCTTCTCATCCATCAAGGCTTTCTCTTGGTCCGCTTTGCCCTTCTCCTGGGATTTGCGGCCCACCTCTTCCATCGCCCTGTCCAGATCTCCGATGGCGTAACCGAGGTACTTCTTTGCACTCTTCGCTTTGCCATCCTTGACGTACTTCATCGCTTTCTCATAGCTGCGCTCAGCACCCTCAAATTCGGAGGAGGCGAGCTTGTCAGCCCCGGCGGTCTTGGCAGCGGCGAGCTTTTCGGAGTACTTTTTCTGCTCCTCCTCGATCTCTTTCATCTGTTCGGCGACCTTGGTCACCTCTTTGAGGATCGAGTCAAACTTGCGCTTGGCGGAGCGTACCTGGGTCCGGGCTTTCTTACCCTCTCCATCCTCGAGGTACTCCTTCGCTCTGCTCAACACTTTGTTGGCCGCTTCGAAATCACTCGCCATGTATTTCTCTGCACCGGCATCATTGGCTTCTGACATCAATGCCTCAGCTTCAGAGATCAACTCCGCAACCTGGTCGTTGAGATCGGAAGATGAGCCTCCCGAACCTTCGCCGTCGTCGTTGCTGGCATCACCACCGCCACAGCCGGCTGTGGCGAGGATCAGGACACATCCCAGAAAGAGGGAAAGAAACTGTTGAAGGTGAGAGAGGGCTCCATTCGATCGTTGAACCGATCGCTGGGTTCCATCAGGGGTTTGGGCAGCGAGGGACATCGCTTTCCTCCCGACATTCAGCTGGAGTCTGCTGTCGCAGACTGGTTTCAGATTTGCAGATGTCGCCTTCACAACGTGGGCGGTGCAAACCATGGAAAATGTGGATCACCAATCGTTGATCTTAGCCTTCTCCGGGTGAAGGCTCAAGGTCAGCGGCAGGTCTTGATAGGGGAGAAACCTCAAATTCGACGGAGTTCCAGCCCAATAACTTCAGCTCACCGAGAAGTTGAAGTCCTGCTTCCATGTTGACTTCGCGATCCGCCTGAATCACGAAGGATTGCAATCGACTCTCTTCGGGTAGCCGTTGGAGGAGGGGGGTGAGTTGCTCAAGGGTGTACACCGAATTATCCCAGCGGATTTTGCCATCCTTCAATAGCACGAGAGTCCAGTTTTGGTCTGAAGGGGGAGTTTCGGGATTCTCGTCACCCCCCTGTGCCCTGGGCAGCTGGACGTCGATCAACTGGCGATCGTCAAAACTCGCAGTGACGAGGAGAAAGATGACGAGCAGGAAGATGACATCTAGGAGTGGGGCGAGAACGTCTCCCCAGCGTGGGGCTGATCTCCTGCGTCGTTGCCGGCGATCTTTGAGGTTCGACATCACTGCGCCGTTTCGGTCGCCCGTGCTGCGGGGCGAGTGGCCTTGCGCGGAGTGAGTCTGCTGAGGATTTCGATCAAGTCAGCCCGTGACCGATCGATGTCGTCGATGAACAGGTCCACCTTGTGACTGAACCAGTGGTAAAGAAGTGTTGCCGGGATCGCCACCGCTAACCCGGCCGCGGTCGTGGTCAAAGCCCTACCGATACCGTCGGCGATGATCTCTCCATTGACTCCGACTCCTGTGGCCAAGCCTCCGGCCATCCCTTCGAAGGCATCGATCATCCCCCAGACAGTACCGAGAATGCCGATCAGCGGGGCAACTTGTGCGACGACGCTGACCAAAGGCAGGAATCTTTCGAGGCGCTGAATCTCTGCGATGGCGGTACTGTCCATCTTTTCGCGGATGATCTGCAGTGGCTGACGAGCCGATTGCAGTCCGACGGACCAGGTGGCGGCCACGGGGCCTGGGATCTGGTCGGCGAGATCGACCCCTGCCGAGATTCCGTCACTTGCGATGGTTGAAGTCATCTCTTCGAGGAAGTCGTCGTAGTCAGTGGTCGCAGCCCTGAAGCTACGAATTCTCTCGATGGCCACGGTCAAGACGGCGATGGAGGCGATCAGTAGTGGCACCATGAAGAAGGGGCCACCGATCCAGAAGAGTTCGATCATCCTTGATCCTCGATGGTCTGTTGCTGTTCTTCGGCGTATCTGCCGATGGCCATGTACTTTTCAAAGCGGGTTTGCTTACGCACCTCTGGATCCTGATCACTGATCTCATCGAGGTGGCGAAGGATGGCGTCCTCCAAACGACGAATCGTCTCGTGGGGTTCGCGGTGAGCGCCGCCGACAGGTTCCTCGATGACTTCGTCGATGATGCCGAAGGCTTCTAGATCTGCACTGGTCAGTTTGAGGATTTCTGCGGCACGGGGTGCATTGGCCGCATCCTTCCAAAGGATGGCCGCGCAACCTTCCGGTGAGATGACAGAGTAGTAGGAGTTTTCAAGCATCAGGATTCGGTCAGCGACCCCGATACCGATCGCGCCGCCACTGCCACCTTCACCGATGACGATGGCGACGACGGGAACTTTCAGTGCCGCCATCTCTTGAAGGTTCTTGGCGATGACGAAAGCTTGTCCACGCTCCTCCGCTTGAATTCCTGGGAAGGCTCCGGCGGTGTTGATAAAGGAGACAATCGGAATCCCGAACTTTTCAGCCAATCGCATCTTCTTGATGGCTTTACGGTAGCCCTCCGGGTGGGGCATGCCGAAGTTACAGGCGACCTTTTCCGGATTAGTTTTACCTTTGCGGTGCCCGACGATCATCACCTTGCGGCCACGGATCCTGCCGAGGCCAGTGACGATGGCTGGATCATCTCGATAAGCGCCATCTCCGTACAGCTCGAGGAAGTCGGTGACGAAACCTTTGATGTAATCCGAAGTCAGGGGGCGCTGAGGGTGGCGAGCGATTTGCACGCGCTGCCAGGGGTTGAGGTGGGAGTAGATCGCACGCTTCTTCTCATCACACTTGCGTTCCAACTCCTCCAGCTGCCCTGAAAGATCGATTTCGGAACTTTCTGAGAAGGACCGCAACTCTGCGATACGATTCTCTAGTTCGACGATCGGGGTCTCGAAATCGAGGCCGTGTGCGCTGGACTCATTCTCCATCGATGATTCTTCCCATCCGCGGCGGCGACGACCCCCGCAAGTCCGACATGGTACGGCGGGAAAAGGGGGGAGGCTACCGCTCCGGTGCGCTTGCTCGGCCCGCCTGGGGAGTCCACAATCGGAAGTGACTGCCGGGGGGGGCCCGGCGAGCCCTCGGCAGATCTCCATGACTCAGGAGTTTCGATGTCCGTCACCTACACCGTCACCGTGATCCACGACAAGGATCCACAGCCTTCACCGCAAACCGAATTGCGCGAGGCATTGGTCCGAGTTCAGCCAAATGCGACCATCTCGCGGCCACCCGCTTCCGATCCGATCTACTACCTTCAGGTTCCTGAACAGGATGTGGACAAGGTTGAAACTCTGGCACAAGAGTTTCTTGCAGGATCGCCGGCATGCCGTGCTGAAGTTCATCCGGGGCTCGGACTCCCACAGCGGCCGGAAGATGAATCGGCCATCATCGTCCAGCGTAAGCCCGGAGTGATGGATCCAGTCTCCCAGAGTGTTCTCCACGCCATGAACGAATCCGGTTTTGAACGTGCAGGGTGCCAAGTTCGCACTGGCTGGCGCTATCGTCTCGCGGCCGGCAATGTTTCTGGAGAAAATCTTCAGGAGGTCGCTGGCGAACTGGGCAATGAAATCGTCGATGAGTGGTTTACCTACGTGGAGGGTGAGGCGGAGCAGGTCAGCGACCCCTTCCGCAGCTTCCCCGCCGAGCCGGGGGGAAGAGTTGAGATCGAATTACTCGATGCCTCCGACGAGCGTTTGCAGCAGATCAGTGATGACGGTGGATTGAGTCTCGATCTGCGTGAGATGCAGACGATTCAAAATCATTATCGAGAGCTGGATCGAAACCCCAGTGAGATCGAACTGGAAACCATCGCCCAAACTTGGTCGGAGCATTGTTGTCACAAGACTCTGACTGGGCGGATTCGCCACGGCGATCACGTCTACGGCAACATGCTCAAGGAGACGATCTTTGCGGTGACCCGAGAATTGGACAAGCCCTGGTGCTGGTCCGTTTTCAAGGATAACGCCGGAGTGATCGGGATCGATGACGAGTGGGGGGTTTCCTTCAAAGTCGAGACCCACAATCACCCCAGTGCCCTCGAGCCCTATGGTGGGGCCGGCACCGGGATCGGCGGTGTGATCCGCGATACTCTGGGTACCGGACTTGGTGCTCGTCCTGTGCTGAATACCGATGTCTTCTGTTTTGCCCCCCTCGACACCCACGAAGAGGATCTGCCCACGGGCACCCTGCATCCGCGAAGGTTGCTGAAAGGGGTGGTCTCAGGGGTTCGCGATTACGGAAATCGCATGGGAATTCCGACAGCCAATGGAGCGATTCATTTCCACCCGGACTTTGCAGGGAATCCACTCGTCTTTTGCGGGTCAGTTGGGTTGATTCGAAAAGAGCATGTCGAGAAAGAAGTAAAACCAGGGGATTGCATCGTTGCCATCGGTGGACGGACTGGTCGCGATGGGATCCATGGAGCGACCTTTTCCTCCCGGGAGCTGACGGAAGAATCGGAAGTGGTTTCTTCCGGTGCCGTGCAGATCGGTAACCCCATCGAAGAGAAAAAGGTCCTCGACGCCATCCTGCGCCTACGCGATGAAAATCTGTGTAGAGCCGTGACCGACTGTGGAGCCGGTGGCTTCTCCAGTGCGGTCGGTGAGATGGGTGAGGAAACCGGGGCCGACGTCTACCTGGAAAGAGCTCCGCTCAAGTACGATGGTCTGGGTCCCACAGAAGTTTGGATCAGTGAAGCCCAGGAGCGCATGGTGATGGCGGTCGATCCGGCGAAGATGGATCGTCTGCGGGAGATTCTCGCGGAAGAAGAAGTGGAATGTGCCGTTCTGGGCGAGTTCCGCGGTGACGGAAAACTACGCCTGCACCACAACGGTGAACTGATGGGGGAAATGGACGTCCACTTCCTCCATGAGGGGCGCCCTGATTACGAGCGGGTTTCCGAAGTTCCTGCGGTTCCCGCTGAAGTGCCGGTGAACCCGCGTGGGGTCAACGTCGCTGAAATCCTTTCGGTTCTTTTGGCCGATGGCAATGTCGCCTCCAAGGAAGCGGTCATCCGCCAATATGACCACGAGGTTCAGGGTCGCATGACCCTGCGGCCACTGGCGGGAGCGGATCGGGATGCACCGATGGACGGCTGCGCCCTCGACCCGCTGCGCAACGGTGCCCATCAGGTGGTGGTGGCGAATGGCCTCGCCATCGGCATCGGCGCCGTCGACACCTATCAGATGGCGTGCCACGCCGTCGACGAATCGCTACGCAATGTGGTCGCCTCCGGCGGAACCCTCGACCGGGCTGCCCTCCTCGACAACTTCGCCTGGGGAGATGTGCGCGATCCGAAGATCCTCGGTGAACTGGTCGAGTGCTCCCGTGGCGCTGCCGATGCCGCGCGGATCTACGGCACTCCCTTCGTCTCCGGCAAGGATTCGTTGCACAACACCTTCCGTTCCGGAGGGGTTTCCAAATCGATTCCACCGGTGCTCCTCGTTTCGGCGATCTCCATCGTTCCGGGGGCTCCGCAAACGGTTGGCAGTGATCTGAAGGCCAGTGATTCGGTGATGGTTCTCGTCGGACCGGATGCCGCTTTGCCGGGAAGCCTGTGTCAGCCCTACCTCGGAGGAAGTGGAGGAGCCCCCGCCGCTTTCGATGGCGAGCTCGGATTAAAGATCCTCAACACCATTGCTGCGGGCATGAAGCAGCGCCGCTTCCGTGCGGTGCACGACCTCAGTGAAGGAGGACTTGCGGTGGCCGCCGCCGAGATGACCTTCGGTGGAGGGGGACTCGGCATGGTGCTTAATGTTCCCGAGGGTGCCGAGAAGTGGAACTTCCTCTTTGGTGAAGGACCGCACCGCTTCTTCCTGGAAATGAATGTCGATCAGTGGGAGTCCTTCCAGCCCGAGTGTGAGGCTGCGGGAATTCCAGTGATGCCTATCGGGCACACCACCGATCAGGGACATTTGACGATCCAGCACACGGGGGGAACCCTCGTGAATGCTCCGGTGACGCATCTCAAACAACAATGGCAAAAGACCCTGGAGGCAGCATGGCCGGTGGAGTGAAACAGGAAGCCCCCAAAGCATTGGTCCTGCGTGCCGCAGGAACCAATTGCGACGAAGAGACGGTTCACGCCCTCGAGCTCGCCGGAGCTTCGGTGACCTTGATGCACGTCAATGCGCTCAGTGAGTCTCCTGAAATTCTTGAGGAGGTCAGCCTCCTGGCACTTCCGGGTGGCTTCACCTTTGGAGATGACGTCGCCAGTGGAGCAGTGCTCGCGCATATCCTCGAGAAACGCCTGTCTGAACAGTTGCACGCATTTGTCGACAGGGGCGGATTGGTCGTCGGCATCTGTAACGGTTTTCAGGTTTTGGTGCGTCTCGGATTACTTCCGGGAGGAGAAGATCGTGGTGCGCTGCTGTGGAACAACTCTGCACGCTTTGAAGATCGTTGGGTTCACCTTCAGGCAGGAAGTGCGGACAGCCCCTGGTTTGTTCCCGGTGAGCGCTACTTCATTCCGGTGGCCCACGCTGAAGGACGCTTTGAATGGTTCCCCGATGAAGGGGCACAACCGTTGGAAAGTGAAAGGATCGCTTTCCACTATTGTGATGAGGATGGGAACAAGGCTGATTACCCCGCGGATCCCAATGGTTCCCACATGGCGATCGCCGGATTGATCTCCGCTAATGGCAATGTCCTCGGCATGATGCCGCACCCAGAACGTTTTGTTCGTCCCGAGCACCATCCGTCATGGATGAGATTGCGTGAGGATGGTGCGGTTCCCTCTGAAGAAGATCTCCCGGTGCCCTTGGGCCTCTCTATCTTCCGCAGAGCAGTCGACACATTGCGGCAACGCTCAGGTGAGTTGGTCGGCGAGAGCGAGGGCTCTTGAGTTCCGGTTCTTCGGCGATTCGGCGCCCCTGGGTTTGCCGTGAGGTCGATGACGTGGCAGTGGCTGATCTCGTTCAGCAGCTGCAAATCCCACCGGTGCTCGCACGTATTTTAATTGAACGAAATTTGACCAGCGTCGAAGAGGTGCAATCCTTTCTCGAGCCGCGCTGGTCTGGGCTTCACGATCCCTCTGAACTTCCCGATCTCGACGAAGCGGTCGAGATGATTTTGGCAGTTCGCGATGCCGGCGGAACGATTGCTATTTTTGGTGACTACGACGTCGATGGGATCAGTGGTAGTGCCATTCTCATCGAAGTTTTTCGACACCTCGGAATCGAAGTGGTCTGCCGCTTACCCCATCGGGTTCGCGAAGGGTATGGACTGAGTACGACCGCTGTCGAAGAGTTTGCGGGTCAAGAGGTGGATCTCATCGTCACCGTTGACGGCGGCAGCAATGATGCAGACGCGATTCAGCGAGCGATGGAATACGGCCTCGAAGTGATCGTGACGGACCATCATCCGATTCGAAATATGTCCGATGGCATCTTGATGGTGCATCCCGATCGACCTGATCAGAGTTCCCTCTCCGTAGGTTTATGCGGAGCGGGTGTCGCCTACAAGTTGGCGTGGGCGGTGGCCCGCGAAGCGGGAGGTGGCGGACCAGTGGATGATGCCACCCGCAAACTTCTCGTCGAGATGACGGCTTATGCGGCTCTTGGAACGGTGGCAGACGTCGTGCCATTGACCGGGGAGAATCGTATTCTCGTGCGCCAGGGGTTGCAGATTTTACAGTCGATCCGGAGACCGGGGCTCGAAGCGCTTTTCGATCAATGCCGAATCGATCGCACTCGCATCAGTTCGACGGATATCGGATTTCGCATCGCTCCCCACTTGAATGCCGCTGGCCGCTTGGCCGAGGCCGATTCTGCTCTTGAACTCTTGATCACCCAAGATGGGGAAAGAGGACAAGAGTTGGCACGAGAGATGGCCGGTTACAATCGTCGACGCAAAGAGATCGAAGATGAAATGGTAGAGGCGTGTGTCGAAGAGGTTGAATCGGGCCAGCACCCTGAAGAGGGGCCATTGATCTTTGCTAGGGAAGGCTGGCACACCGGTGTTGCCGGTATCGTCGCAAGTCGCATCAGCGAGCGTCAAGGTCGCCCGACCTGGGTTCTCTGCATCGAAGGGGATGAGGCTCGGGGTTCAGGAAGAGGCTTCCCTGAATGGTCATTGGCGGAGATGTATCCCCTGATGGAGCCCCTCGCAAAAAGGGTAGGGGGGCACGATGTCGCCGGTGGTGCCACCATCGAACTGGATCAGCTCGATGAGCTGAAAAGTGCTCTACTTCAGAGTGAAAGACACAGAAGTGAAGAACGAGATGCTCCACCCCGTTATTTTGATGGAGTCTTACAAGTGCAAGATCTTCGTCTGGAGCTAGCAGAGCAACTGGAAAGGTTGGCTCCCTTCGGCGAGGGAAATCGCGAGCCGATCTTCCGTGTCGAAGGGCTGCGGATCGATGGAGCCCCGCGTTTGGTGGGGGATCAGCAGCAACACGTTCAAGCCCACTTCCGTGGAGCCGGGGTGCGAATCCCGACGATATGGTTTCGCGCAGCAGGGCGAGCTCACGAATTGACGAGGGGTGGCGAAGTGGTCTTGATGGCCCGAGTCGGGATCAATGATTTCCGGGGGCGTCACCTGCAGCTTCAAATCGTCGATTGCCTGGAAGAGTAAGATCGACGCCTCGCCTGATCTCACAGTCCCGCCGACAGACCATCCCACAGACCGATTCTCAGAAGATCTGCAAATCTGATCAGTTCCGCTGACATTGGCGGGCACATTGACAAAATTTGTCGTTCGAGAGTGACCACCAGCGTCACAATTGCCCTCTTTCGTGACTATGCAGATTTGACGGCGATCTGGGCGGAGGGTGTTAAGTTGCTCATTTATAACGACTTAAGCTAAATCTTCTGCGGCTGGCACGAATGGGGGATCGACCGCATCTCGAGAGGCGGCCAGGAGCTGCAGCCCTTGGCGGCGTGAAGGGCGGTGCGAATGGGTGGGGCGGTGCGAACGGCGCGGTTGGTGCGCCTAGGATGGG
>NHDG01000095.1 GCA_002167285.1 Planctomycetia bacterium TMED53 | reverse complement strand
CCAAAGTGTGCACCACTTCAGTGAAGCAATAGTGAAGACGGAAACATAATTTGTAGAAGATTTGGGCTGTCGGTTTTCGGGTTCCTGTTGTGGTCTTTATCTTTTCTTAACGAGGTTTGGTTAATTTCCCCGTGCTTGCATTCGTGTTTTTAGAAAAGAAGTCCAACTTCTTGACATAACGGTCCGTTTGCCGGATTTCCTTTTTTCTCTACAGGGGTGTAGAGAGACGTTTACAAGAGGGAAGCGATACGGAGTCAATCGTTCAATCAATTCGTCAACCACCCGATTTTGAGCAAGTGGTGAATCATGAATTTGAAGCTGACAATTCTGATCCCTCTCCTGTTTCCTGTCTTCATGACAGACCTGATCGGGCAAGAATCTTCTGGGTTACTCTCGGGAGTTGTTACTAGAGCCTCGGATAATTCCCCCATCGGCGCTGCAGCTATAAAAATAGAATCACCGGGACAGGCTGACGTCACTCTCGCAACGAGTCTTGACGGGTCCTTTTCAGCTACGGTCAAGGCTGGTGAGTTAATCGTTGAGGTTTCAGCTCCTGGCTTTTTGACACAGCGGGTTCCTGTCACCGTTACAACAGGAGATTCAATTAATCTTCCCGTGATTCTCCCAGAGGATTCGGATGCAAGCACCATCGAGGTTCGAGGACGACTTCTCGAGGCGAGTGCCAGAAAGCAATTGCTGGAAAGGCGATTCGCTACAGAAGTGAGTGATCGAGTTGGTGCAGAAGAGATATCGAAGAGCGGTTCCTCTGATGCGGGTGAAGTCGTCAGTCGATTACCAGCGGTCACTATTGTGGGAGGAAAGTTCGCGTACGTAAGAGGTTTGGGTGGTCGATACAGTCAGACACTTTTGGATGGGACCAGTATTCCTTCTCCAGAGCCGGCAAAAAAAGTAGTTCCTCTCGATCTTTTTCCTTCAAGCATTATCGAATCTGTAGTGGTCTCAAAGTCTTACTCGCCGGAATTACCGGGAGAGTTTGCGGGTGGATCTGTTCGAATCACTACGGTGGGTGTTCCGGAAAGTGCATTCATAAAAATAGGATTTGGAACTTCTTACAATTCCCAGACTACCTTTGATAATTTTAATACTTACAAGGGAGGAAATTACGACTTTCTGGGATTTGATGATGGAACTCGCGGGCTTCCCGATGGATTTCCTTCGGTAAGAATTGCTATCGGAAATTTGGGGGCTGCTGGAGTACAGGCGGTCGGAAGAAGTTTCAACAACAACTGGGCGCTCATGGAATCAACGGCAATGCCGGGGTTCGGATTTGATTTTGCCTTCGGCGATAAAGTGGAATTAGACGGTTTGTCGAGATTTGGATATGTCGGATCGCTTTCATATTCAAATTCATATCAGAACATTGAAGATCGAAGGAAAGTCGATTTTGGTGTAGCTGGAGAAGATCTTGTTCTTTTCAATGACTACACCATCGACTCAAGTTCTTTTGGCGTCGATCTCACAGGTATCTTCAGTATGACCTACGAGCATTCTCCGGCTCAGAAAATCTCTTTCCGCAATATTATATCCAGGAACACCTCAGATTCGGTCAATCTCACAGAAGGCGTCAATGTTGATAATGGCGAACCTGTTCGATTCACACAGTTCCGTTACATTGAGAGAGCCATCTTTAACTCCCAGTTAACCGGCGAGCATTTGCTTGTGGGAGATTCATTACTGACCTGGAAAACTTCCTTTTCCTATACGGAAAGGGATGAGCCTGATACGCGCTCCAACAAGTATGAGTTATCAGCATTGCAGGTGGATACGGATTCAGATGGAGTACCGGATACCATCGTTGAAAAGTATCGCTGGTATGACAAATCATTCAGCGGAAGCAGAGATTTCTACTTTCTGGATGAAAATGTGATTGATACTACGGCCCAAATATCGATTCCCTTTAGCCCATTCGCCATGAAAGACCCCAATGCAGATCCTCTGGCATTGCTTCCATCCCAGTATCTGAAATTCGGTTTGGGGATGACCTTTCGGGATCGTAACTTTACAGCAAGGCTCTTCCGTTACAGGCGTGCGGGTATCAACGATGTTAACGGTATCCCCATCGACTTTTCGCTTCCTGCTGAGCTTCTGTTTATCGAGGAAAACATTCATCCAACTGGATTTGTTCTCGAAGAGTTCACTCGATCAACTGACAATTACGATGCACAGCAGCAACTGTATTCAGGTTTTGCCGCGACATCTTTTCTGCTTTCCGAACAGTTCAGGGTGCAGGGCGGCTTGCGAATGGAAGCCTCGAACCAAGAGGTGCGCACATTTGAATTGTTCGGAAATGGTNAGATCGAAGCGGTTAATAAAACGACCGACCCACTACCGGCAATCAACCTGACTTATGAGGTAGAAGAAAATCGACAACTGAGAGTCGGTCTCAGCCAGACAGTAAGTCGTCCTCAATTAAGGGAGCTCTCAGAGGCCCAGTACACGGACACACTTGGAAGTTTTTCGGTTCAGGGAAATCCTGATTTGGAGACCGCAACACTACAAAACTTTGACGTTCGCTATGAAACATATCCTACTCCCGATGAAATCTTTTCGATGGGATTGTTTTATAAGCGTTTGGATAAGCCCATCGAACAGGTGCAACTGCAGGCCGCATCGGCCTTGATTAAGAGCTTCCTCAATGCCAAAGACGGAAACCTCTTCGGCATTGAAATGGAAGCGCGGACAAATCTTTCCAGGTTGAATCCAGTGCTTGAAGGATTCCTGCTCAGCTTGAACCTGGCCTACATTGATAGTGAAGTAACAGCGATTGTTACGCCTTTGCTGGCTCAAACAAATTTGAAGAGACCTCTGCAAGGTCAACCTGAGTATGTGGCCAATTTGGGGATTTACTGGGAGAGTCCAGATTTGGGTCTGGAGTCGAGTTTGCAGTTCAATACATTTGGTGAGCGTATCTCAAGTGTGGGGGCAAACGGATTGCCTGACGAATATGAGCAACCTCGATTGGATCTCGATTGGGTAATTTCAAAAAGATTTGAGACCGGTAAGCTCAAATTGAAACTCACGAATATTCTCGATGAAGACTACAAATTTCAGGTCAATGATGCGATTGCTGAAAAGTATCGAAAAGGCATTGGTTGCAGCTTGAGCTATTCAGTGGATTTTTAGGTTGAAAGATAATGTTTATTTCAAAAGACCTCATATTGATCCTGCTTCTGTTGATTCTTTCNTCCTGCAATGCTGAACGGGGATCGGATTCCGTTGGCGTTGGTGAGCAAAGTGAAAAGCAGAATATTACCAAAGTCAGTTCCAAAGATAATCAGGAACACCTCGATCTAATTCCCCCTCCGCGATTGATCCCCGTTTTTGATCCAGAGGTGGAAACGAGGGGAATATCCGACATGGATGAATTGAGTCGGGAGTTTCTGGTGGGCGTTGTGACGAGAGATGGCTTGAGAATCAAGAATTTGGTGGTAACGGAGCAATTCTATCTCGAGGTATTATGGCCTGAGTTTGAGAAAAGTATTCACATGTCTTCAAGTAAAGGCGAGTTCCACTGGGAATTGCTGAGAATGAAAAGCATGGGCGGGATGCTCGAAAAATTTGACAGTTATGGTTGGGAACACCTCGAATATAAAGGCACGTTTTTTGACAGCGTGGAGTATTACGATGGCTTTAAACTTCACAATAAACCATTGGTCGAGGTGAAAGATAAATTGACGGGTGAAACCCAGATGTTGGAGTTGTTCGGTTCGGTTGTCGAATTGGATAATGGGACATTAAAGATTCTATCGATCCCTGGTTGATCGAATCGCTGACTTACAGAGATGGAATACGTCATGAAACGGGAAGAACGAGAAAAGTACATGGTGAGTTCTCGAAGCCTGATCCTTTTGCTTCTGCTGGGGATCTGTTCTCAGTTTTCTTTGAATGCAGTGGTTGGGCAAGATGCCAATACGGGCGGGGAATCGACAGCCAAAATAAGCGCAGGTAGCCTGGAAATTGAGCTTTCTGCGCTCCAGGAAAAATTGCGTCGGCGTTCGCTGGAAGAGTTGGAGCGTCGCAAGGCTCAGTTGAACCGTCTCGATCAGTTGAGATACGAATCTCGTAATCAGGAGCGTTTAAATAACGCGATTCAGAAGCAGCTGTCAGAGCTTGATCAAAAAATATCCGAATCAGACGCAAAAACTTCATTGGCAGTCAACGAATCAATGGAAATCCAGACCCAGGAAAATCGATTGAAAGAACGGGTCGTTGGATTTCTGCAGTCCCTCAAGAATCGAATCTCCAATGGAATTCCGTGGAAGAAGTCTGAAAGAGTGGCCTCTGTCGAGACTTCATTACAGTTAATCCGTAACGAAGACACATCTGCTCAGGCTGCGATTGCTGCCGCAGGACGAATGGTCAAGGAGCAAGAGGCCCTTGGGCGGCTCGTGGAGTTTGGAATCATTGAAGTCGAAGTAGATGGCGAAACCAGGGGAATCGAAGGATTTCATTTTGGGCTCTTGGGAGTGGTTTTCTCAGATGCTGAAGGCAATGTCTTNGGCTGGGCTGGNCCAGGNCAATCTATTGAAAGCGGAATCTCAAAAGACTCTTCAGACTCTGCTACAGGNTATCTGATGGCGGTTGATATTTTGAATCGGAAAAGAACTCCCGGGTTGGTGAACNTNCANGTTCCTTCGCTANAAGTGAAGGGAGATCAGTAATGTTGCGGCATTTGATTTTCCTGGGTTCNGTTTTTCTNTGTNCATNTNTTCAGGCGCAGGATGGCATCACCGTTGANGCGGGTTCAGCNCCCAGTGCACCTCCCCAAGNGAAGGCTGCNGAAAAGTCNGTATTGGAAGCTGCGATNGNAGANATCAGNNCCGAATTGGCAGTTCTCGAAGATCAGTGGGAAAAAGACCAAAAAGANCTCTCTGAAGAAATNCGNTCACTGACTGAGTCTGTTTTTAATGCTGCCAGCAAGGAAACAGAACTTAGAAATCAGGTNACGGAACTTCAAAACAAGCTCGCTGATAAAGAGTTCAACCGTTTGGAAGTTGAAGCCAAAAGNGATTCGCTGAAGAGNATGTCTGCCGCTGTGAACAGTGAACTGAGAAATCAAATNGCNGATTTGAATGNTCGGTTCTCNACNGGCGTNTTTTCTCTCGAGGCNCCTGANTTTGGTCCTTCATTGGCGGCCAAACTTGAGTTGGAGAANTTGGANGAAAACAGNGATCTCGACTTTCTTTTGANGAGTTTCAATCAAGTCTTGTCTGCGGCTGAGACTACGAGTTCATTCAAGACNGATGTGCAAGTCGTGGNTGATGGGCGTCGGATCGCCGAGGCNGATGTTCTTCGATTGGGNCTGGTCGATAATTATTTCAGTCAGGGCTCATTCTCAGGGCGGCTGGTAAAAGATGAGATCACAGGGGANACCCCTGAAGGGCTTTCGGAAGGTTTGACGAGTGAACAGGTTCTCCTGATTCGTGATTTCGTGGCTAACCCATCAGCGGGAGGAAAATTGCCCGTCGATGTGAGTGGGGGCGCCGGGTTCGCTTCTCTGGCGGCAGGAGANAGCTGGGCGGAATGGTTTGAAAAAGGTGGCAGCTTTATGTGGGGGCTTGTCGCTTTGGCGACNTTCTCCCTGTTGATGATTTTCGAGCGCGCATTGGTGTTGTTTATCAAGTCGATGGGGATCCAGGCCTCGGTAGACAAGGTTCTCAAGCCTCTTCAAAACGGCGACNTCGAAACNGCAATTCAAAANGCGNGAGGTCTGAATAACCCNGTAGGAACAGTCATGCTGGCAGCCTTGGAAAATTCAGATCAACCAGAGGAGATCATCGAAAGTTCCATCGAGGATGCGATGATGACCGTTGCTCCGATTTACCGGTCAAGGCTCGCCATGATCGCNCTNTGNGCTGCAGTCGCNCCTTTGATGGGTCTGCTNGGNACTGTTACAGGAATGATTGGAACCTTCCAGAACTTGGTNATTTTCGGNGCCAGTGATCCANGAAATCTTGCAGGNGGNATATCGGAAGCNNTGATTACCACCCAAGGNGGTCTCTACGTNGCGATCCCCAGTTTGTTGATGAGAGGGATACTCGGCTCCATCGCGGAAAAATCAGTTGGGAAAATAGAATCCGGTGCGATGTCTGCATTGATCGAAATTCTGAAAATNCGTGGTGAGATCGTCGATGAAGCGGGAACTCCAATTTCTGATCCAGTGTTAGATTCAGCTCCGAATGATCTTCACGAGGAAGAACCTGAGACGACTCAGGATGGAGTCGATCTCGATTCTCCTGAGGAAGAGAAAATCANCGGATGATGNTTCTGGATCTCTTTGAACGACTGGGCAANTTGATTGAGGANGGGACCTTGGGGGTCATGGTTCCCCTGATGGGNACCTGTTTTGTGATTTGCTATCTGGCGGTGGATCGCTTTCGATATCTGTANGAACCCCGTTCNTTCTTCAGGTTCATCCCAACATTCCGGAGAAGCCTTTTAGAAGATAAAGTCGGCTTCCAAAAATGNCTGACCTCATTTTTGGAAGCAGATAATGCCGANACCAGGAAGAAACTGGAGCTCGCTTGTCAGAAATATCAAACGCCACATGGTCGTTTCATTCAGCGATGCTTGCTGGGGCAAGGTCGTCGTGGAAGCAAGATTCAGCAACTGGAAACTCAACAAGCAGAACTCTCTGAAAATCTGGCTATCGAAACCAGTATTCCTCTGCTTTCAACATTTGCCAGAACTGCACCATTGATGGGATTGATGGGCACCGTCACTGGAATGATTGCCACTTTTTCAGCAATGATGCTCTCCTCTGGTACGGATCCCAAAGCGCTCTCTTCGGGAATTCGTATTGCTCTTTTAGCGACNAATGTTGGCTTGGTGGTTTCATTGCCTGGAATCGTCGCCTTGGGAATTCTCTCGCGGAGGGGGCAGGTTTTGCAGGAAGAGATTCGCAAAACTTCTCTTCTCCTTCGGAATCATAAAACGGAGAGTTCAAATTCCGATTTGAAAGGAGCCCGCATTGAAGAGTAGGCGAAATAGCGCTCTTGAAGAGGCCTCTGTGGATATGTCACCGATGATTGACATGACATTCCTGTTGCTGATTTTCTTCATCGTCAATATGAACTTCACGAAAGAAACCGGTATTGAGGTCAAGAGACCTACAGCAGCAACTGGTGAGGCCAAGACCGGNGATGTCATCATGGTTGGGATTTCNTCNGCGGGAACCATTCANATGAATGGTAAACGGATTGATTTGAGTAATGTTCGTCCNACTGTCTCTCAAGCACGTAACAAGACACCCAAAGCGGCACTGGTNGTCGTGGCAGATGAAGCCGTCAGGACAGGTTTGCTGACACGGGTGATTGACGAATGCAAGCTGGCCGGGGCTGAAGACATCAGTATTGCTACAGGNAATGGAAATCTGTGAATGCTGCCAAGTTGAACAGAAGCCCTGGAGGCTTTACCGGTATCCTGAAAACATTGGCACTTGGCGGAGGNTTCGCTCTCTTTGTGCTTTTGGTATTGGCGTGGTTACAGCCGGTGGGCATTCAGGAAGAACGGGCAGTGGCGCCCCAGTTTCGTTTTAAAGTNGCGCAAAAAAGAGCAGCAAAAGCTCCTCCCAGAAAGCCTCCCAAGCAAGAACCCAAACGTCGTGAAATGAAGCGGGATGAGCCCAAGCCTCAGCAAAAAACGATNGCACGAAAGGCCAGNCCAAGGCGATCAGCCACACCCCGTAAAGCCTCCAGCATGCGCTCNGGTGTTCGTAGCGGNTTTTCCGGAATGAACTTGATGGCAGGNCTGGGTGGTGCNGGTACNGGNGGAGTTTCTCTNCCCACGTCCCAGTCCTTTGATGCGATCGCAGGTGAGGCGATGGAGNTGGTGAANTATCAAGAACAGCGCCGTGCCATACGNGAAATGCGAGATCGGGGTCAACGTGAACGAAATTCAGGTGCTGGGGCTCTTTCACGTGAAGCTCGACCNGTGTACCTGAAAAAACCGAACTATCCNAAGAAGGCTTTACAGAAACAGATCGGTGGCTTTGTTCGTTTGAGAATGCTGATCGANAGGGATGGGAAAATCGAGGAGTACGAAATCCTCTCNGCTCAACCAGCGGGCTTGTTTGAAGAGGCGATAGAAAAAGTTCTTGGGCAATGGACTTTCGATGCGGCATTGGATGCCAATGGCAAGCCGATCGAATCGTGGAGAGAGTACAACTACGTCTTCAAGATCGAGGATGCGAGATAAGACAATGAAGAATCAAATTCACCACTGNTTCCANCTACTCNNTATGAGCNNCGGATATTTCCTGTTGATCTTGGGCCTGAGCTCCGGATTGGTGGGTTGCAAGACGATGACTGAGGCTCAAAGAGCCGCTTATGAACAGGAACAGAAGCAAATAACGGTAGCCGATCAGGTNCAGGTTCAGAACAACGAAGCAGTCGCACAACTGGATGAGGAAGAGCGCAAACTGAAGTTGCGAGCACTTCTGGTCAATCGCAGGGTNGATCGTCANGAAGCATATAAGGAGGCCGTNTCCAGAGTNATGTCCGGNGACGCAGANGGTTGCCTTGGGATTCTGGAACCACTATTGGCTGAAGATGAGGATGCNCAGCGTACNTACGAAGANGCNCGGGCTGCAGGAAATGAAGATGAAGTTCTTGCGGATGAGTCGGGGGATCCCATTATTCCGCCNATGGAGTCAGTTGAGAAAGCCAACTATCTCGTGGTAATNGGNGCTGCAAAAAATGATANCGGNGATATGGATGGGGCGATCCGTGCATTCAGNGAGGCCGTTGATCTNGATTCCNGNAATCGAATGGCCCGGATCAATCTNGGAAAACTTCAGTTTAGCAGTGGCAACTTTGAAGNNGCGATGAAGGCATTCAGCAANGAGCTCGCTGCGGGTTACCGCTCAGGAGAAAATCTGTTTCTTTTGGCNCAAGCTCAATATGAGGTCGGTAGCCAGAANGGTGATATGACTCTNCTGGAAGCTGCCAGAATNGCCATCGATGAAGCCAGAGTNCAAGATCCNGGAAATGAAGAGTATTTGAGCTGGGGGGTGACTCTCGATTTCGANTTGAAGAGATACGAAGAAGCAATTCGAAAGCTCGACAGCATTTTGACTCGATACCCAGCNAATGCNTATTATCTGGAGTTGAAAGCGCGTAGCTNTGAGGCGTTGGANCAANCGGCANAAGCTGCNGACAGCTATGAATCATANCTTCGNATCGTCGGAATCAATAAATCNACGAAGCAGGCTTGTCTTCAATTATCNGANATCTATTCACTCGATCTGAATCAACCAGATCGTGGGGCTATCTGGTTTTCCAGNGCTTTTTCTGATGATCTTCAGCAAATGTCAGCGAAAGAACNTTTTTACTACGGAACTTTGCTCGAAGANGCCGGTCTTCTCGATGACGCTTTGCAGGTGTATGCACAGGTTGAAGGAGATTCAGATCAGAAAGCAGAAGCCATNTCTCGNAAAGCTNCGATTCTNATGGGNTCGGGAAAGAGTGATTTGGCGATCGAAGCCCTTGAATCGGTGACTGNCATNAATCGAAACGATGGNAAAACCTGGCTNCTNCTGGGNGATTTGTACCTGGATCAGGGAGACCTCGGTGAAGCCCGCGATTCCTATGGGGCTGCAGCAGGTTTGCCGGNTTCAAAAGCGGACGGATTGGCGGGTCTCGCAGAAGTGGCATACGAACTGGGCAATCTTGAGCAGGCGGTTCGATACTACGAANANGCTGTNGCTGAAAANCCCGAGGATTTGCGCTTTACGGGGGCATTAGAGCAGATTCGTGAAGAGTTGAAATTTGCTTCCTCTCGGGAAGGCTGAGCGAATCTAGCAGGCGTGCTTACAGGATCTTTATTTTCGTCTTAACAGTTTCTTGACGGTATCGTGGTCGAATGCAGGGGACTTCACATCGGTGGGATCCCGTTCTGATTCCGCATTCGGATCCTATAAAAGATGAGAAGTCGGTGAGCTTTTCCCATTCTTCGGAGATTTGAATGCCGTACAGGTATTGGACACTTTTGGTTTCATTCCTGCTCGTGGTTTCAGGTTGCCAGCAGCGAAGTCTCAATGATGGACCGACGACTATCGATACCGGACAAACTACTCCGGTGGATGAGTGTCCAGTTCCAGATCCATCGATCGTTACCCTTCGTATCAATGAGTTGATGATTGAAAACCAGTCAACGATACCTGCGCCGGAAAACGAGTATCTTCCCTGGATCGAACTCTACAACACAGGGGCTGAAAACTTTGATCTTGGTGGAGTCACTCTTTCCGATGATTTGGGAAATCCTGACAAGTGGCAGTTCCCCTGTGATCTNGAAAACTCTTTGATACCTCCAGGCGGATTCAGAGTTCTTTTCTTTGAAGGTACTGGCGGAGATCCGNACAATGACCGGATTGATTTCAACTTGCCATTGACCGATTTCACTTTGGTCCTGAATGGCTCTGTAGACCTTTTTGCTGTCAATCCTNCNGCGCTGGGGCCAGATGAAGTTATAGGCTTGTTTCCTGATGGAGAGGGAGACCCGGCAAATCTGCAGTTACCCACTCCCGGTGAGCCCAATGCAGATAAAGAACTGCCGCCAATGTTCGTTCGTGGAGATCTTGATTTGAATGAGGTGGTCAATCAGGAAGATTTGAATCTTCTTCAGCAGCACTTCGACGGTGCCCCCATATTCACTCTTTGTCCTGATCGGCTTGATGTTGATGACAACGGACTGATATCGGTGTCNGACCTGCTCTTTTTNGCGAAGTTCTTGGACGGCATTGTGGAAATGCCCATGCCTTATCCGAATGCAGGTTTAGACCCCACGGCGGATTCCATGANTTGTGAGGGGCCTTAAATGAGATTTTATTTTCTGATTTCTATTTTGAGCCTCGCCTTGTGTAGTTCAGTCCACTCCCANAGCTCTGATTACAACTTGTTCTTCAGTGATGGTTTTGGAGTCATTGGTGGGAATGCGCAAATTGATGTAATGCTTTCCATTGCTTCGGGGGTTGAGGAAATCTCCGGTTGGTCTTTGGGAGTTTGTCATTCGAGTTCTGCAATCGANATTGTTGACGTATTGGAAGGCTCTACTACTGCCGGTATTGGCCCTGATTTTTCTGATCAGGCATTGATCCCGGGGCAGGGTTGGACAGTGGGGGTTCTCCTTTCATTTGTGGGGTCGACAACTTTGGGTGAGGGCAGTGGCTATTCACTTCATTCTGCAATCTACGAGGTCCTGGAGGCTGGCGACCCTGTTTTGAATTATTGCTCAAGTTTGGGAAGTCCTNCGGTTGATACATTGGTAGCCTTTCCTGACAGCAGTACCGAANTACCTTTTCAAGAAGCGGGTTCAATCACGATCAGTGATACACCGCCATTTACTTTGGCCGTTTCTTCCTCGACAGTCGCCCCCGGTGGTTCAAGTGAACTCGATTTGATATTGGGGAATCCATTACCCATACAAGCGATTTCGTTTGGTTTGAACCTCGGAAGCNATCATTTNCAGCCGTTGAATATTATTCCGGGTTCAGCAATNGATCTTGCAACAGGGACGGCAGGNCCTGATTTTCTTGCGGTGGATATTGATGCGGGCTCTTCCACGGGAGCCACCTTCATGTGCGTACTCTCGCTCTCTGCTCCTTACGCAGAGATTCCGACGGGTAACGGAATNCAGTTGGCAGTTGTTCAGTATGATTGTTCAGCANATGCGCAACAGGGTGACACCTTCACTTCAAATCTGGTTGACGATTTGGGTNCGCCTCCTGTGCTTCTAAGCGCCACTGTTTCAGGTGTTGATACCGCACTGGTAACGGAAAGCGGGATGATTACTGTGGATGGATCGGCCCAAGGGCCTTCTTTCATTCGCGGCGATGTCGATGCAGACCTTGATTTGGGGCTGGGCGATCCGATTCAATTGATCAACTATTTGTTCACTTCAGGGCAAGAGCCCACTTGTCTCGCTACTGCAGACTTTGATGCAAATGGTGATTTGCAGTTGAATGACATCATCAATCTCCTTGGGTTCTTGTTCAATGATGGCTCTGCTCCCGCCAGCCCTTTTCCAGGTTGTGGACCTGACGATTCAATCAACAGTCTGGATTGCTCCGCCTACCCTTGCCCATAATCGGGTGCCCAAGATTAGGGCAATTTTTGAGCTGCCATACTCAGCCGACGAGATTTGATGAGGACCGCANCCTCCAAAATCAAAAAGCCGAGATAGTCACAGTATTTAAGCCATTCTTCCCGCAATGCATCCTCAAGAATCTTCACACTCTTTGACTCTTGGATTCACATAACNTTACTCACTCGTTGTCCTTGGCTTTTCCAGACCTTNACACCAGTACTGTCTATTAATGAGGCCGGAAGCCGTCGTCTTCCAAGAGTTCAATAGGTTTAGCCAAACAGATTCTGTCCGACTTATGAGGAGGATCAAAATGTCAAAGTATTGTTATAGAGTTGCATCAGTGTCCCTGGCACTGCTTGTTGCATTTCTATGTTACGGAATCAACAGCGTTCAAGCCGGAGACAGTGTCTATCTCAATGAAATCANAATAGACAATCCTGGAGCTGATACTGAATTTGTGGAGATNAAAGGTTTCCCCGGAACCACTCTCGACAACATNTTTTNTATTGTNATCGGTGATGGTACGCGGCGGCTCAGGTGTTGCCGAAAGAATCGTTGATCTTTCGGGCAATGTGATTGGTGCCAATGGATTCTATGTCGCNNNTGGTTTCAGTATCGAAAACAGTGACAACCTGACACACCTTCTTGTTGTGGGTCAGCTGGATGCCCTCGGCGCTTCGCTAATGGTTTCTGAGCAGACCGATCTTGATCTCGATGACGACGGTGTCCTGGATTTGGTTGTGGATACCGATGGNGATGCTGTTGCGGATGCTCTTGCATGGGTCGCCGTTCTCGATTCCGTTTCCACTGTGGAGACTTTTGATATTCCCGCTTCAGGTGAATACATTTACTCAACCACAACTGTCGGTCCCGACGGTACTTTTCCTCCCGGGGCGATTCGNCGTTGTGGTCAGGGTTGGTTGATCTCTGATTTCGGTGGTGCAGATGATACTCCCGGAGCTGAAAACATCTGTCCTGCTGAGGATTGCACCGACACCCTCGACAATGATGGAGACAACCTGGTCGACTGTGATGATCCGGATTGCTTTGGCAATGCGGCNTGTGTGACACCAGCTCTCAGTGCCAACAGACTTGGNCTTGAAGTTCTTGGTTCATACACCACTGGTATCTTTGACGAGAGCGCTGCAGAGATCGTGGCCTANGACGCTGCTTCCGGAAAAGTCTTTGTGACCAACTCCGACAGCGGTTCAGTAGACGTTCTTCAACTGGATGCCGCAGGTAATCTGACAAAGATCAATACTCTGGCTGCTGCTGGTGCTCCGACTCATGTACGGGTTTGGGATGATGCTGGCACGAGCCGCATTGTCGCTTCTGTTCCTTCCGCTGTGGCCACGGATCCCGGAAAGCTTCAGGTCTTCGATATTCCTGGCTCTGCNTACTCNGGGACTCCGATTCTCAGTGAGATTCGGATTGACCAGNCCGGTGCGGACAATGATGAGTATGTGGAAATCGCGGCGGCTCCAGGTACGGATCTGACGGGATTGACCTATGTGGTGATCGGTGATTTCCCTTCCGGCACCATCGAGACCGCAATCAGCCTGGATGGCCAAGTCGTCCCCGCAGATGGAACCTTCTTGATCGCGGAGACCTCCTTCACTTTGGGAACTGCAGATCTGACGGTTCCTTCGAATGATCTCAATCACGAGAACAGCCAGAATAGTACCTACTTCCTGGTCACCGGTTTTGCCAATGCTGNNGGTGACNATGTTGATACTGCTGGCGACGGTGTTCTGGAGTGGNNAGCCACNGTTGTTGACAGTGTGGCCCTGGTCGAGGATCCACTGGATGCAAACGGTCAAACGACCGCTGGTAACCTGATTTACTCCACCACGGTAGTCGGCCCTGATGGAACATTTGTCCCCGGACACGTTTCACGTTGTGGCAGTGATGGATCTGTGGCGGGTGACTGGATCGTCAGCGATTTCGATATTGCAGAGGGAACTGATACTCCTGGTTCAGCCAATGTTTGCGCAATCGCTACTTATGCTACGGGTGCTCTCCCTGATATGGTTTTCGTCTCAGGGAACTACGCACTTACGGCTGACGAAGGTGAGCCGAGTGGCGCTGTCGATCCGGATGGATCTGTAACAATTGTCGACCTGATGGCCGGCACCACCTCGACCGTCACATTCGATAGCCTGAATGGCACTGAGGATGCTCTTCGTGCACAAGGCATTCGGATTTTCCCCGGCAACTCCGCCAGTCAGGATCTGGAGCCGGAGTACATTGCTGTTTCGCCAGATGGAAACACTGGCTATGCAGTGTGTCAGGAAGCGAACGCCGTGGTCGTCTTTGATATTGCCACTGCTTCCTTCACTGAGATAGTCGCATTTGGCCGTAAAGATCACTCCTTGCCCGGTAACGAGTTGGACCCGAGTGATCGTGACTCCGGCATCAATATCGGTAACTGGCCTGTACTTGGCATGCACATGCCAGACTCCGCCGTGGCCTACGGCGCCAATGGAAACACTTACCTCGTGACAGCCAACGAGGGAGATGCCAGAAGTGAGGATGAGCGTATTGAGGACTTCGTTCTCGATCCGACGGTTTTCCCCAATGCCGCCGATCTTCAGCAGCGTTCACAGTTGGGTCGCCTCGGAGCCTCCACCATCGATGGTGATATTGATGGTGACGGTGACTTCGATGAACTTCACGTTTACGGTGCCCGTTCTTTCTCGATCTGGGATATGAGCAACGGCGGAGTTCTCGTCTACGATTCCGGCAGTGAGCTGGAGCGTGTCGTTGCCGGGTATGATCCTTTCGATTTCAACTCCAACAATGATGAGAATGACTCTTTTGAGAGCCGTTCTGATAACAAGGGTATCGAGCCTGAAGCTGTTACCGTCGGTGAAATCAATGGCCGTACCATCGCTTTTGTTGGTGCTGAACGTCAGGGTGGCATTTACCTCTATGACGTCACAGATCCGGCGAACTCCTATCTGTTGAGTTACATCAACAATCGCGACTTCAGCGGTAATGCCGAAGCAGGTACTGCCGGCGACCTTGGTCCTGAAGGCATCGTCTTTGTTCCCGCAGATCAAAACCCGACTGGATCCGCCATCATCCTGGTGGCCAATGAGGTTTCCGGTTCGACCACGGCCTACCGTATCGTCGAGTTGCCGGATCAGGATTTGAGAACCGAGAGCAAAGAGGCTGAATCTACCAAGTTGACCGACATCAGTGTTTATCTCGATAGTTACGGTGCCGATGTTGACGCATACAGTTACGGTGCCTGTCAGGATTCCACTCAGTTGAGCCTGGTTTCCGTCACCACCGGATCTGGTGTTGGAACACCTGAATTTGAAAACTACGAGGTCGTTGCCGGTGGATACACCGTTGGCGTTGTCATGTCTCTTGGCAGCAGTGGCTTGACGATTGCTCCGGGCTTCGGAATCGAGACGACCGTCGCCACTTACGATGTACTGGGTGCTGCTGGTTCGACCACCAGCATCGACATCTGCAATACGCTGGGATCTCCTGCTGTTGAAGCTTTGGCTGTGGCCGGTGGGGTTACCGCCGCAACCGGCGTAATCTCCGGTGAAGTAAGAATCATTGCACCGATTCCGGATTTCCAGTTTGCGATTGCTGATGCAACCGGTGAATACGGTACGGATGGAAATGGTACCGTAGCTACCTCGGTCAGCATTACACAGACTTCCTCTGTGGCACCGATCGCCACGAGTGGATTCTCCATGGGAGTGCGCAATGAAGTTGCTGCCATGGCCGCCAAGGCTGTGACCGAACCGGTTCCGGGCGCTGCTCAGTTCTTCACCTCTTCCATTCTGGGTGGCGGTTGGACATTGGGTGTCGTTTACGACTTCAATGGTGTCACCACGCTCAGTTACGAAGCGGAAACCACGGTTGCCAATGTGGAGTACTCCCTGACCGGAGGACTGGCAGGTTCGACCGACACGGTGACGACAGATCTTGCTTTCGCTGACGATCTCGGGTCCCCGGCAGTCGAGAACCTGGTGACCTTCCCAGACGGAAGCACCCAGGCGCCGGTCCTGGTGGGTGCTGCGGTGACTCTTTCACCGGCTCCTGCACCGTTCACCTACACAATTGGCAATGCCAATGCTGAGTTTGATTCTCTCGGTGCCGGATCTTTTGCAACCAATGTCGCCCTCGCCCAGACCGCTGCTTCTGCCATTTCTGCGAGTGGTTTCTCACTCGCCGTGGCGCATGACCCGGTCGAGTTGCAGGCCCTTGGGGCAGAGGCCCACCCGGATCTTGGATCACTCAACGGTGGCACAGGGCCGNNCTTCTTCGAGGCGACGATTGGCGCCAATGGTATGGCCATCGGCTGTATCTTTGACTTTGACAATGCCGAGCCTGTTGATTACTCCAGCGCTGCTGGTGTTGTGGTCCTCAACTACTCCTTGACCGGAGCTCAGGCTGGAGGACCCGGGGGAAGCACCACCCTCGCCGTGGTCAACGGATTTGGATCTCCTGCCACTGATTCGCTGGTGACGGACTCCCTGGGTGTGACCTACCCGGCGGAAGGAGTGGATGGTGTNGTNACCCTGACCCCNCCGCCTCCTCCGTTTACTTTGACGGTGGCGGATGCCGCGGGTGTCTATGATGCCACCGGTTCCGGATCTGTTTCTGCTGCCCTTAGTATCGATCAGACCGGGACCATCGCTGCCAGCGGTTTCAGTGCCGCCGTCGCCCACAACAGTGTCCAGCTTCAGGCAGACAGTGTCGTCGCCGGTTCTGGACTGTCGGGATTGAACAGCGGTGCGGGTCCTGACTTCTTTGAGGCCAGTCTGCTTTCCGGTGGGGTCACTGTCGGTTGTATCTTCAGCTTCGGCAACGGTGCTGGTAGCGACCAGATCACCTTCGCCGGTGAAGAAGTTGCTGTCGTCAACTACGCTCTGACCGGATTCAATGCCGGTAGCAGTGCCACTGTGACGACCGACTTGACCGTCACTGACGGCCTTGGCAACCCCGCGGTTGATAACCTGGTGACGGATGCCGCTGGCGTGACTTACGCCATAGCAGGTGTTGGTGGAACCGTGACTCTGTCCCCGGCACCCTCGCCCTTCGAGTTTGTCGTGGCCAATGGAAGTGGTGAGTACAACGGCACCAACGGTCAAGGATCCGGATCCACCACTGTGGCGATTTCCCAGAACTCCGGTTCGGCGATCCCTCTCAGTGGATTCCAGATGTCTCTTGAATGGGATGCCAGTGTGCTTTCCATTGCAACGATTTCACAAGGAGCGGGCCTTTCTGCCCTCGACGCCGGTGTTGGAGCTGAGTTCTTCCAGGCTTCGATTGCCGGTGCCACGGCAACTGTGGGTTGTGTCTTCGATTTTGACGGTGCAGAGCTTCTCGATTTCACCTCGGCTGCAGATGTGGTCGATCTGGCCTTCGACGTCAATGTGGCTGCCGGATCCACCAGCGTGATTTCCGCCGACGTGAGCATTGATTCCGAGGGTTCTGTCGAAAACCTGGTGAGCGATGCGGCTGGTAACACCTTTGACGCTGCAGGTTTCAATGGTTCTGTCACGGTTTCCCCGGCGGCTCCGATCTTTACCTTCGCGGTCCCTGCAAGCACACTTGTCGAGACAGGCGGAACGGATGTTGCCGTCTCCATTGAGGATCTCTCAGGCAGCACCGCTGTTGCTGGATTCTCCATGGGTATCAGTTACGACACTGCGGAGTACGACTTCGGAAGTGCAACTCCTGCCGGAGCTCTGGCAGCCGTCAGAGCGGGAGCCGGCCCGGAGTTCTTCGAGTCAAATGCCCTCGCTGACGGGGTGACGATCGGTTGTGTGACGGATTTCAGTGGTGTTGACACCGTGAACTACGCCACCTCTGAAACGGCCGTCAATCTGAGCCTGGCTCTTTCTGCCACGGCTACAGGTGGGGTGACCGCTATCGATTTCACCGACAATTTGGGCGCACCTTCGGTACCGAACGTGGTCAGTGGATCTGACGGAACGACCTATGTCGCCTCTGGTGTTGGTGGAGAGCTTTCGGGTAGCACCGCAGTTGCCTTCCGTCGCTCCGATTGCAATGCTGACGGGTTGATTGACATTGCCGACGGTATTTACACGCTCAACTTCCTCTTCCAGGGCGGATCTGCCGGAGAGTGTTACGGGGCTTGTGATACCAACGCGGACTCAGTGATCGACGTGGCGGATGCCATTTACACCTTCACTTACCAGTTCAATGACGGCCCGATGCCGTCTGCTCCCTTCCCCGATTGTGGCGTGAGCCCCTCCGGTGAAGAGTGCAACAGTTATGGTGGAGGGTGCTGATCTACCGTTTGGATTCAGTCATGAAGTGCTTTTGAGGCACTTGACCCCGGTGTTCCTGCAAAGGGACACCGGGGTTTTTTTATGGCAGTTTTTTATGGAGGTTTTTTGGCTAGGGGATCTGCGAGTTGGGAATACCTGATGAGCAGCAGGGGCTAGCCCAGCTGGTTTCGCAGGCAGGAAGGAAGGTCGGGGTGCCGGAATCGGTATCCACAGGCTTCCAGCTTTTGGGGAATTACCCGGGCTCCATCGACGACCAGTGCCTGACCCATTTCACCATAGAGAGTATTCAGGGCGAGGGCGGGAACTCGGGGGGCGACCGGCCTGCCCAGCTTTGAAGCGAGGATGGTCGTGAAGTCTTCATTGCGAACGGCTCCAGGGGCGGTGCAATTGATGGGGCCGCTCAGTTGATCGTCCCGAAGGACCCGCAGGATGATCTGCAGAAGATCATCGAGGTCGATCCAGCTCATCCATTGGCGTCCACTTGAAATGGGGCCGCCGAGGAAGGCCTTGAAGATGGGGAGCAGTTTCTGGAGAACTCCACCGCGGGGAGTCAGGACCAGCCCGATTCGCAACAGTGCTCGACGGATTCCCGCCTCCTCCAGAGGTTGGGATGCGTTTTCCCAACCGCTACAGACCTCACCCAGGAAGCCGCCGATAAAGGGAGTTTCCTCGGTCTGGGGATGAGGCAGTTTCTGGTCGTAACCGCCGATGGCGCTGGCTGAAATGAAGTGTTTTGGCGGAGATTCCAGCTTGAGAAGCAGTTCGCTCAGGTTGGCGGTCGCCGTTTCGCGGCTCTCGCGGATACGTTTCTTCCTGGCACTATTCCAACGGCCTCCGGCGATGTTTTCACCGGCCAGATGAATCACCGCATGCAAGCCTTCGAAAGCTTCCTTTTGGGGGGCGGAAATTTGGTTAGCGGGGAGCAGGGGCTGCCAACGGATTTCCTCGTCGTTGGCGGGTTCCCGGCGAACCGCTCGGATCACACGGTAACCACGAGCAGTGAGAAGGGGGATCAATGCAGATCCGACCACACCCGAGGAACCCGTTAAAAGAACCGCCTCACCACCCTGGGAGGGAGCGGCGAGGTCGGAATCAGAGGGGCTGCTATGGGACAAAAGAACCCTTATTCAAATTTCTTTGTTTCGAAACGTCTAAATCTCGTTCGGTGTCAGCAATCTATCACAGAATGCCCTGAACTGCTTCAGGGAGCGGAACTCAATCAAGTTGGAGATGGGCCTGCGAGTCAGTTTTCCAGTCTGCCGGCCGCCCACTGCCAAAAGGATTCCCAAGGAATGTAGCTCTTCGGCAACAGAGTGGATTTTTCTCTGGAGCATCGGAATCGGATCGCTGGAAGTGGTCGAAAGCCAGGCGATGCGCGGTCTTTCCTTGCGGCAGTATTCCACGAGAGATTCGAGGGGAAGATCGGGCCCAAGGTTGATCGATTTGAAACCGAGATCTTGGACTGTCAAAGAAACCATCGTGGTGGGGATCCTGTACGGATCCCCGGATGGCGCACCACCGATGGCGAGAGCTCTTCCTTCCGCTGTCGGGAGTAGGTTTTTCAAAGTGCCCAAAGTTTCGAGCATCATTTGGGTTGCCGCATGTTCGCTGGCGATGCCTGTGGGTGATTTGACCCACTGCATGCCGAGACGAGCGATCACTGGAGAGACCACATCTTCAAGCAGCTCAACCAATGGCATTCCTGAGAGGAAAAGACCCAAGACGATTCTTTGTGCTTCGTTGAGGTTTTCAGCCTCCAAAGCATCATGAAGCAGCTCGAAGGGCTCGCGTCCGCCGACGAGGGTGGACGGTTCGATCGGATCGGGAAGACCGATCGATTCAGGATTGCGGAAGGGGATCCCCAGATCACGGGACATGCGGATCGCTTCAGAAATGCTGAATCGGCGGTGACCACCACGGGTGCGGTCACTTTTGAGGATCCCCTTGTCGGACCAACGCTTTAGGGTCGAGGGGCTTACGCCGAAAGCGTTTGAGAGAATAGTGGGAGAGATGTAAGTATTCATGCCCTAAGCATAGTGAACGATTTGAACGATTTCAACCCCGAATCCCAAATTTCCCTGAGGTGCCTAAAAAGCCTCTATTTGGCTATTTAAGGTGCAATTTGGGGTCTTGGGTCGGATTTGGCAATATTAAGATTTGGAAAATTGGTGAACGAATAGGGCTGCTTTTGGACGATTTTTGTCCCCGTGCGGCTTCATGCTGAAGACTTTGCGAGATTAGAAAACCTATCGGTGAGATGAGAACGAGGTGAGCAGTAAAGAGGTGAGTGGGAAGAAGCGACTAGCTTTGGATGGCTCCCAGAATCGGAGCCGTGACCGCCCCGGGGCGCTCCAAGATCAACTGCGCGTCGCCGATGCTGCGTTCGGCAAAGCCGCCTTCGCAGTAGCAAAGATAATAGTCCCACAGCCGCAAAAATGCCTCGTCCAGACCCAGGGAGAGAACTTCTTGATAATGATCGTGAACGTTTTTGCGCCATTCTGCGAGGGTGCGGACGTAGTGGGATCCGATCTCTTCGAGGTGGACCAGGCGCAAATCTGAAGATTGAGCAGCAGCACCCAGTAATGCGGATACCGACGGGATACAGCTTCCTGGGAAGATGTATCTCTTGATGAAATCGACCTCCTTAGCAGCAGACTCAAAACGGTGATCTTGAATGGTGATGCTTTGCAGAGCCATGCGCCCACCGGGACGAAGCAATTCTGAGCAACGCTTCCAGAAGATGCCAAATTGGCTCTTCCCGATCGCTTCGATCATTTCAACACTCACAATTTTGTCGTATTGGCCCGCCAAATTTCTGTAGTCCTCCAGTTTCAAATCGATTTGGTTCTGGAGCCCCGCCTCATCGATCCGTTTGCGGGCCATGGCGTGCTGTTCACGGGAAATGGTGGTAGTGGTCACTTTGCAGCCGTAGTTTTTGGCGGCGTGAATTGCGAGGCCTCCCCAACCGGTGCCGATCTCCAAAAGGTGATCTTCAGGCTTCAAATACAGCTTTCGACACAAGCGATCCATCTTTTCGATACTCGCTTCTTGCAAGGTTGAACCAGGCGTTTCGAAGATACCGCAGGAATAGCACATCGTCGGATCGAGCATTTTCTCAAAGAAGTCATTGGAGAGGTCGTAGTGGGCTGAAATGTTCTTCCGGGCGCCTTCAAGGGAGTTCCAATTCAGGAGGTGATACCCCCAAAGGAACGGCTTTGAGAGCCACTGAAGACCACTATCCATCGAATCGACCGAATCGAGATTACGGGCGAGCACTCTGACGACAGCGGTGAGATCCTCTGTTTTCCACCAACCGGCGACATAGGCTTCTGCAGCACCCACCGATCCTCGCAACAATGTTCCTCGATAAAATCGCGGATCAAGAACGTCGATGGTTGCCTCGAGGCCATCTTCTGCGGGTTTGCCGAGAGAGATGACGTTGGAACCCTCGCGAATTTGCAGGATTCCCGATTCGATCGAACGCAAGGAACGGAGGACCAGATTTCTGGCTATTCCGCGGTATGGAGTACGAAGCTCTGGCCCTTGGCCTTGGTGAGCGGTTTCTTGCGTCGATGAAGTCGTGCTCATTTCAACTCAGCCTTTTCTTGATCGATCTGCTCTTGATCGAGCTGCTCTTGATCCTTCGGTTCTTCAGGCGCAGTGTCAGATGGCACCTTATCAGATGGCACCGTATCAGGGTGGGGGACGTAGGGAACTCCCTTAAGGCGCAATTTCGCGGCTTGCCAGTAGATCGCCAACCACCCTGCCAGGGTCACACACGGATTTCGCAAAAGCACCGAATTCATGTTTTTACGATTCCATTCGAGTCTGCGGCCGACCAAACGAGCTTCGAAGACCTTCTTGCCGCCGGTAAAGTTTTGCATCCAGACATTGAGGTCATCTTCTGGTTTAGAAAATCCCCAATCGTAGATGTGATCCATTTTGAAGAAGGGTGAAACGTGGAAGCACTTATCGAATCGGTTGTGGGTCAAATCGTCTGCCGAGCTCTTTCCTCTTTGGTCAGTGACGTAAGAGTGCCGCTCGAGCCAAGGAGTGTTGGTGATCTCAGAGACCACTGCTTCAAGTTGATCCCCTGATGGATCAAAGCAGTAGTAGAAGGAAACCGGATTGAAGACGTAACCGAAGTAACGTGGATGGGTCAACAATCGAACTGGTCCACCAGGGCGAAAGCCCAGTTCTTCTTCGACACGGTCGAGGACCGCTTGTTTCAGGGGAATCGATTCATCGCCGATGTAGTCCGATCTGCGGAAGCTGACGATATTTCGTTTTTCGAAAGACCACAGAGGGTGGCGCTCAAACAGAGAAGGAAGTTCATCGAGGTCCAGGTACAGGTGATGAATCCGGTATTGGAAGCGATTTCTCCGAGGTGTGTACCGGTCATGTTCAACATGACCGACGTAGATACCGCTCTCCAGCTTGGGCTCAGCGACCATGACTGAACTCTTCCAGTCCGCGACCGAATTTTTTGGCGACCCTCATTCCGCTGACGACACCATCCTCGTGAAAACCATTAGCCCAGTAAGCCCCACAGAAATGTACACCATGAACACCATCGATTTCTTCGTGGCGTGACTGGGCAGATACGGCGTGTTGATCGAAGAGAGGATGTTCATAGATCATCTCTTCAATCACCTTATTTTGATCGATTCCAAAGTCTGAGCCTTGGCCAGGATCATTCAGAGTGACGACGTAATCTCTGGGCGCTTGTTGGAATCCTTGCAAGCTGTTCATCCAGTAACTGACGAGAAGATCTTTTTGCTGAGCGCCGGTTTTGACATTCCATGCAGCCCAGGCGCGCTTTCGTTTTGGAAGAAGGCGGGTGTCATGATGCAAGGTGGTTGGATTTTTGGAGTATTTGAAGTTATCTAAGACATCGCGCTCAGACTCCGTCGCATCTGCCAGCATGCGAAGTGCTTGATCACCGTGACAGGCAAGGATGACCCTGTCGAATTCTGTTTCCTCTCCTGCCGCCGTCTTCAGGAGTGGTTTGCCGGCCTTGCGGCGAATCGATTCCACAGGCGTGTTCAGATGGATGCGGTCCGCGAAGGGGCGTGTCATCGGTTCGATATACGACCAGGAACCACCCTGGACGGTTCGCCAGATGGGTCGCCCTGAAATCTTTAGGAACCCGTGATTGTCGAAAAAGCGGATCAGGGACAGCAGCGGGTAATCGCGAATCTCGGCCAGCGAAGTGGACCACACTGCTGCGGCCATCGGGATCAGGTGGTCGTCGATAAAGGTCCTTGAGTAGCCCTGCTGGTCGAGCCAGTCTCCCAGGCGCGTTTCCGGCGGAAGGGTGTCTTTCAGTTCCTGCGCCGAACGGTAGAAGCGCAGAATCCCGCGGATCATCGACCAGAAGCGAGGCCTCAACAGATTCGTCGGTTGCGCCAGGAGGCCTGCCAGGTTTGTGGCGTTGTATTCAAAATCTGACTCGGGGTTGAACACGCTGAAGGACATGTTTGATTCGCGACTGGCCACTCCCAGTCGATCAAAGATCTCAATCAGGTTGGGGTAGGTCTTCTCATTGAAGACGATGAAACCGGTATCCACGTTGCGGGGGCCGCTCTCCTCTTCAACGGGGATGGTGTGGGTGTGGCCGCCGATGTAATTGCCCGCTTCAAAAACATGAATGTCATTTTCACGGCACAGCATGCGTGAGCAGGCGAGTCCGGAGATTCCTGTTCCGACGACGGCGATCTTCATGTGACCCTGGAGGACTCACGCACACCCTCTGGAATCTGTTTGAGACCACGAATCAGTCCGACGCAGGATCCGAGCCAGAGGATGTAGTAAGTGATATCAAACTCCCACCAGTAGAACCCTTGGCGGGCGGTGTGCTGGTAGTGGTGGTGATTGTTGTGCCAGCCTTCTCCCAGCGTCAGGATCGCCAAGAACCAATTGTTTCGGCTGTCATCTCCGGTTTCATAACGGGTTGAACCCCAACGATGCGCCAGCGAATTGATGGTAAATGTTCCATGCCAAAGAAAGACCGTTGAGACAAATCCACCCCAAACCAGCATCTGCCAGCCATTGGTGCCCAGTTCGGGGTAGTGAGTCGCCAACACATCTCCGATCAGGTAGCACATTCCCCAATAAACGATAGGGACCACGTAATCGTAGCGATCAAGGAATCGCAACTCTGGGTAGCGGTTCAAATCTTTCACCAAATCATTTTTGATCGTGAAGTTTTTGTCGGCGAGAAACCACAAGGCGTGACTCCACCAAAAGCCATCTTGTCGTGGTGAATGGGAATCGACCGGCTCGTCACTGTGGCGATGGTGGTGACGATGATGGGAAGCCCACCAGATCGGTCCCCTTTGGGCAGAGCTGGCTCCCAAAACCGCTCCCAAAAACTGAACCACTCGTGAAGTTCTGAAGGTGCGATGTGAGAAGTAACGATGATAGAAGCCGGTGATACCGAACATTCTGACAAAGTAAAAGAGAACACATAACCCGATGGCGATGGGGCTGACCCCGACCCAGTAAAGGGAAATGAGTGCCAGATGGCTGAGCCAAAAAGGACTCGAGCGTAGCCAGTCGATGTGCCGTGGATCCCTATCCTCTGATGCTTCAAAGGTCGAGTTGTCCAGTGCCGCCTTGAGGTGGTAGGCCAGATTACGGGATTTGGTTTTTGGATTCATCGATCTTTTACTTTTTCAACAGGAAGTGGGAGACGCCCCACTGCTCACCATTTTGGTAACCAAAAAGCTCCGAGCACGCGATGAAGAAAATCCTCCAGCGGTGGAACCAGCGTCGTGCTTCTCGATGACCGTAGGTGTTCTCGAGAATCGGCATGATTTCTGAGCGGTACTTGCTCATGTTTTCCAACCAGTGATCTGACGTCTTCTGGTAATGGGTTCCGTTGACAAACCAGGAAGATTCAAGGGATAGGGGGGTCTGCAAGCAATCAAAGATCTGGTGGCTTGGCATCATTCCGCCGGAGAAGAAGTGTTTTGCCATCCACTCATCATCATTTTCTTTGAGGAAATGATAGGCATGGATCCTATGGCTGAAGACGTGTAGAAACAGCTTCGCCCCATCGGTCATGACACCGTCAAGTTTTGAGATGAGTAACTCCCAATTCTTCATGTGCTCAAACATCTCCACCGATACAACCCGATCAAATTCGCCCTGCGGCTGAAAATCGTTCATGTCACAGGTTTGTACTTGAAGGTTGGTGAGGTTTCTTTCTGCAGCTTGGCCATCGATCCAAGCTTTTTGAGAAGCGGAGTTGCTGACTGAAAGTATTGGCGATTTAGGAAAGTGTTCAGCGAGCCAAAGTGAGAGCGAGCCCCAGCCACAGCCGAGCTCCAAAATCCGCATTCCATCTTCGATCTGCGCTCGCTCACAGGTCAATTGCAACATTGTTGCTTCTGCTTGGTCGAGGGTGTCGTCAGGGTTTTGGTAGAAGCAGGAGGAATACTTACGATGTTTACCGAGAACATATCCAAAGAAGTTGGCAGGAACTTCATAATGCTGCTCATTCGCAAGTTCAGGAACTTCAGCGATGGGTGACTCACGAAGAGACTCAACGAATCTATGCAGGGCAGTCGCATGATTTCCGGCGGATTGATCCTCCGATTCTTGCAGTCTTTCACGGACTTGTCCGTGAACTCCAAAACGGATGACGGATTCGGGAAAAATCCCGCGCTCGGCCAGATCGATGGCTAAGGACATTTGGGTTCCTCACTCAAGTTAACGGATCAGATTGGGGAATCATCCCGAAGATTGACGGCAGGAGCAAGATCAGAATTCTATACCTGCGGAGCAGGAAATATTTGACCCCATGACTCCCTAATCGCCTTCGGGTCTGCTTAATTGGCGGGATAACTTGCCATAATCAACCCTGACCCCTTCATCTGAACCCAATAGGAGAACAGTTTTGAAGAAAAGTATCGTGATCTCAGCCCTGCTTTATTACGGCGGCTGGTTAGGTGCAGTTCTAGGTGCGGCAGAAGGCCAGCCAGACTTAGGCACGGGAATCATATTGGCTGTCGTCCTTTTCGGAGTGCTGAAGGGGGGTCGGACCGAATTATGTTTTGCCGGGGTGGCATTGCTCATCGGTTTCGCTTTTGAATCCTCTTTGGTGTGGTTGAAGTTGGTCGATTATCCCCAGTTTGCCGTTGGGGCCATCGGATTGAAGCCCCCGATTTGGATGATTCTTTTGTGGCCACTACTGATGAGGACTCTTGCAAAAGATCAATGTTTGGCATGGACCAAAGGCAGGCGATTACTAGGAATTGCTTTTGGCGGGGTCGGTGGAGGATTGGCTTACTACGCCGGTCATCAGTTGGGGGCATTGCAATTTCAAAGTGATGTGGATCCAGCGATCACTGCTGTGAAGATCGGAATTTGCTGGGCGATGCTTTATCCCCTGATCGCCGAAACAAGGAGTTACATGGAGAAGCAGCTATTCATGGGCAAGCGGGAAGGGAATGATTTTGAAAATTGACGAGCCTTGGCAGGCGATGCTTTACGGATGGTTGATCGTCGCATTCATCATGCATCTCTTGTGGATGTGGCAAAAGAGATCTGGACGAGCCGGATTTGTCGATGTGGCATGGTCTATTGGGACCGCTCTGATGGCGATCGGGTTTTGCGTCGTCGGCTCAGGTTTGCCGCAACGGCGTCTGATCTTGGGAGTACTGATAGGGCTTTGGGGGTTACGCCTGACGGTTCACCTTTGGAAGCGTCTCTCCCGTGAAGGGGAAGATGGACGCTATGAAAGTTACCGACGCGAAAAGGGCCAAAAAGCTGCAGATCGCTTCTACCTCCTCTTTTTCCAAATGCAGGCGGTCTTCGCCCTCATCTTTGCTAGTCCCATACTGGTCGCCTCATTCACCCCTGAAACCGCCCAGTTACATATGCTGGATGCGATCGGAATCGCCATATGGTTGATCGCATTAGGAGGAGAGACGATCGCCGATCGCCAGCTGGAACATTTCAGAAAAGATCCTAGAAATACAGGTGAGGTCTGTCGCGTAGGGCTCTGGGCTTGGTCGAGGCACCCCAACTACTTTTTTGAATGGTTGCACTGGTTTGCCTACGTTAGCATCGGCTGGCACGGTGAATGGCGCTATTTGACGCTATTTGGTCCTGTGGCGATGTTGTTGTTCCTGTTCAGGTTTACCGGCATCCCCATCACTGAAAAGCAGGCGCTCAGAAGCCGTGGTGACAAATATCGAAAGTATCAAGAGGAGGTCAGTGTATTTTTTCCTTGGCCGCCGAAGAGGGATGGCCTAGAGAGATGAGTGAGCATGTATTCACTTCCTAAGTTTTTTCTACTCGTTTGCATATTCTTGATCACCCTAGGTTGTGGTGGAGGAAGTGGAGGTGGAGATGAGACCGGAGGCGGTGCCCCCAATCCTCCAACGAGTCCTCCGCCAGTGGATGAAGCACCTTGTAATCTGACATACCCAGTTTCTGAGCTTTTTGTTCAAGCGGGTGGATCTGTTTCAGGATTTTCGCCCGCCGTCGATTGTGGAATTCCAGATACTTATACGGTCAATCCTGATTTGCCTGTGGGTATGGAGCTCGCAGCTGACACGGGAGTGATATCGGGTTCTCCTTTGGAAGAAATTTACATCGACACGCATACCATCACCGCCACCAATGGTTTTGGCTCAACCTCTTTTGAGTTGACGATCGATGTTCGGCCCCTTTTTGAGTTTACCGCCGAATTAAACCCGGGCAGCTACTCGGGATTGGATGGATCAGGTTCATTATCGGTGACGGCTCAGCTAACGGAAGATGCCCTCAATCCGGGATTTCCCGATCCAGTGATTGGTGTCAATTTTTCCTTGGCGCATCCTGCTTCAATGCTGAATCCCGTATCATTTACTTATTCACCAGAACTTGAAGCATTGAATTCCGGAACTGGCCCGATGTTTGTGGATGTCCTCATGTACCCTGGAGAGGTCGTCTTTTATTCCATCTTTTCTGTGACTCCCAGTGATTATCTGGATTTCGCAGTACCCACTTCATTAGTCGAAATTAACTACGAAACAATACCGGGCCCGTTTGTCGGTTCTGTCGGTGATGTGCCTGTGGACTTTGAGTGGCAAGATAATTCACCGGAAACCCCGACTCCGAATGACCTCTACATTACGATAGAAACCGTCGAAGCTTTTCCTGCGAATGCTGTTGATTTCACTGCAACACTGCAAAGAATCGATTGAAGCAACTGTTGCTCTATTGAAGAGCCAAGGCCAGAAGGAGAGACATGTCTGAAGAATCGAAAGAGTTGTCTTCCAAGGAACCTGAAAAGATTTACCCGGTTTGGGGAAATGTCGTCCTCCTGGTGCTGAGGCTCTTTGTTGTCTTCATCGTCATCCCTGCAGGTTGGAACAAGATCCAAGGAGGGGTTGAGGGTATCGAAGGTTTTTCGGTTTATGTGAAGAACCTGGGATTACCCTTTCCACTGGTTTCGGCTTACGCCGCTGTTCTGACCGAGTTTTTCGCACCGATGTTTTACGTCATCGGATTCGGCGCTCGAATCGTCAGCATTCCACTGATCGGCACCTTTATCGTCGCCACGTTTGTTGCCCATGGTAAAGATGTCATGGAATTGAATTGGGCAGAGTTCTACATACCTCTGGGAGTCTTGGTGAGCTGCTGTGTGATTGCCTGGTTTGGTCCAGGTTCCTTTTCCGTCGGTGGATCTGCAGATCACGAAGATTGATCCCGTAGATTTTTGGGAGCAGCAGGAGACTTGCTGTGGGCCAACGCAACCTACTCTTCGGGTTAGCGTAGTGATCGCGTGAGTGGCTAAACCGCGTGGTCTTTGGGGCCGTGTTCTGCGAGATAGGCGACCATGCGATCGCGGATTTCATCATCGATGTGGACTTTGCCTTCGATCTCCCGTCCGTGGAGGTACTCCATCACCTGGTGAACCTGAACGATCGCGACACAAGGCATGTCAAACTCATCCGAGAGCTGATCGAGGGCTGCTCGCGAATCGGTGCCTCGCTCTCTGCGATCGACTGAAATCATCAATCCAGCAAGTTCAATGTCCGCAGCTGCTCGGAGTTTAGGAACGGTCTCTCTGATGGAGGTTCCCGCAGTCGTCACATCTTCGACGATCAGCACCTTATCCCCATCCTTGGGTTGGTATCCGACCAGTGATCCCCCTTCGCCATGGTCTTTCACCTCTTTGCGGTCAAAGCAGTACCCACGGTCGATGCCATGTTCTCTGGCGAGGCTGGTGGAGATGGCTGCCGCTAAAGGAATTCCCTTGTAAGCAGGACCAAAGATGAAATCGAAATCTGATCCGAAGTGGGTGGCGATCGATTGGGCATAGAAGGAGGCGAAGCATTCCAGCTGAGCTCCCGTTTGAACCATGCCGGTATTCACAAAGTAAGGGGTCTTGCGCCCACTCTTCGTGGTGAAGTCTCCAAACTTCAGCACTTTGCACGAGACCAAAAATTCGATGAAGTCCATCTGCAACTCTGAGATTTGATTCATGGCCGCGCTCAATCCTCTGTGCTGGTTTGGGTGATGGGGAACTCAATTTCACTACTAAACATACCAAGCGGATCCCCTCGTTCCGACATGGTTTTTAGCAAGGTTCCTATTTTTCTTACCGCCTCGAAAGTCATGACTTTATTGTCGTTGACGGCGATGGAGACAGGTTGATTGAGGTCCATCATCGAGTCGTCCAGCCGGACGGTCAAAGTATCGTGATTTTCCGAGGTAGAGATGGTGATCTTTTGACCATCGAGGGTTGCCTCGACTCGTTCTCGCGCCTTTGGGGTTTTATCCAGTAACCAATAGAATCTTGAATGAACGACATCGTCTTGCAGCCAGATGATTTTGGTGGAGCGTAAATTGCGGTATTTACTCGCCAACCAAGGGATTGCTTGCGAGTCCTCCCGATCCATCCAATGCCCTTTATCGGCGTAAATCTCTACCCAGTGATCGTAGCCGTTGGGGTCATTGGCTCGAAGCTTCGCCAGCAAGTCTTTCCAAATTTGGGCTTGGCCATTGCGATTGTATGGGGAGTCCTTTGCTCCCATGTGCAGGGTGAATGGCAGATTACGCAATGAATCGGGGCGGGCATCGTTGGGGTGTCCCGCCATCATTGCAGCCGCCGCCCAGCGATCCGCCATTCTTGGGGCAAGCTGATAGACTCCGTCGCCACCTGCTGAGTATCCCAGGAGGTAGACGTGATTCGGATCGACTTGATGAAACACGATCATGTTGGCGATCAATCGGTCGAAGGCGCGATCGATGTGTCCTTGGTGCCACAGATTCCAAGTATTGGTGGGGGCACGAGGGGAGAGGTAGATGCCTTCGTTGGGTGAGTAGAGCCGCTTTTGATTCTCCCACTGTTGATCGTTGACTTCCGCGGGTGCCCCGCCTCCTCCGTGGAGGGAGATGTAGAGACTTCTTCCA
>NHDG01000125.1 GCA_002167285.1 Planctomycetia bacterium TMED53 | reverse complement strand
TTTATTTCACACATAGTTACAATGTGATGAACTAGTCAACCCTGTAAATTTTCAAAGCAGAGCTGTGATAGTATGTGAAGCACCTGTAAATTCATACACTCTATCAGATCAAAGTCAAGTATTTTCATATCATATTATTGTTTGTATTTTTGCATTTGGTTGTAATGCCTTGTATTCTCACTATGAATTTTTGTATTTTTTTTGCATTTGGTTGTAATGCCTTGTATTCTCACAATGAATTGTATTGCCTTTTTGTATTTTTTCAATTTTGCTGTATATTATAGTTGCTTGTATGCGATGTTTTTTTTTATTATTTTTCTTATACAAATCCCCTGCAGCTTGTATTACAAACATAATTTTTTGAGATTTTAAATTTTTTCGTTTTAGATTCCACGATTAGGACTTAGGTATTTTTTCAAAAAATTTTTCGAGCTGTAAGGGTTTTGATATAGGGCTAGAAGGAACGCGTGGGACACAGTCACCTTTTGTTGGAGCGCTTTGTTGAGCGTGGGGGGACTGCCTCATTGGTTTTTTGGTGGAGGGTGGCTGTGCGCCCAGTTGCTTGATCCTGTGACCTATTTTTTTGTATATAGTTTGCAATTATTATTTCACAAAGTGCTTGTGATTGATAATTTTTTTTATTTTTTGTAAATATCTTTGGTGATTTGTATGTGGGGAGTGTAAAACACCGCATTCCTCGCATACGGATCACCGAAGTTTCGGTGTCCGTCTGTCCGCATAAATAAATATCCAGGGACTTTTTTAGGCATTATTTAGAGGGGACTGATTTCATAAAAATTGTAAAGTTTGAATTTCTAATATTCTAACTAAATTAATGTTATCAGGCTGCCTAGAGCTTCGCCCCGACACCTAGTCACACATAATGTGCACGAACGGGGTAGTATAAACATACGTTCATTTTTTTATGCCTATTAGCCTTTTCTAATAAAACTGAATAAATATTTCCGTAGACTGTCCATAGATAGTAACAATACCCCATTTATTTCCTTAGTATAATCCCTTACAGTAAAAGTGTTTACTCCCCATGACGACTGGACGACTAGCGACTGTCAAGTAATTGGCTCATAATCAGATGACTGCGTCATATGATTTCCGTACATACCTACGTGTACATTTCATGCGCGACGATTCCAATCATCTAATTGGGAGAGGTTCACTACATCTTTTCTTTACCCAACACGTGTCGAAGTATTTTGGCTCTGTAGTGTCCTATGAGCAGCCCTGCGGGCTGGGAGGGTGCCTGGGGCCTTAAGAATATTTTGCGCGTTTACGTTGATTAAATTTTATGCAATTTATAGCCGTGTTCGCGAGATAGTAAGTTTTTCCGTGGGAATTTAAAAATTAGTGATATGGGTCGCTGACTGCCTGCTCAGGGCTTAGCACCGACAGGTTAATCACAATCTATCGGGTCGTTCGAAGGTACCAGTTGCTCCCTTGCGTCGCGCTGACGCCTGGATTTATCCGGTTGACGTCGATGTCTTCCGTTTGACATTTGGATTCATTTATTTGATATTTTGGACTCACCTTCGAACTTGGAATTATTATGAAATTATAAACGTAAATTACCCGTGAGAAAATCAACGTTTCGCGTGACGTAACGCCGCTGAAGCGTCCCTCCGGTCATTCCGTGAGCTACCCGAAAAGTCAACGTATGCGCGACGGTGCGCCGTGTACGTCCCTCGTCGCTCGGACGTCTCGAGGAGGAGCTGCTGCTCTGTCCTATCCTACTAGTCGTGTTCGTTTGATGTGCGAAGATGGTAAGCGGACCTCGAGGGTGATCGCGGGGTGGGGGGTAAGGGAATGGGTTACAGCATACTGTCTATCTCTAAGTATTCTCTGTTGCATAGCTTATTCGCATTGATGTATTTCTCCCTTTAGCTGCTTTCTTGGTTTTAATCCATCTAATAACCTTCCAAAATTGATTAGGGACCTCCTGTAATAGTACTAGCTCCCCTGGCCTCTTACGTGGGTCCTGTCCGGTGGCGTAGATGTTTCCGTGCTCGTTGGAGTCCGGGTTGAGATTTCATTATAAGTGTTGGTTTACCCTTGTTATTTTCTCATTGTCTAGAACGGTGGGAAGGTGACGATCGGTAGAGCGGGGCTCTCTTCTCCTGTCGCTGATGACGGCGTTTTATCGCCCCTGGTCCTGTCATTAGTAGTAAGTCGATGTTCCTGCTTTTTCAGCTCATATTAAAATTTAGCATTAATTCCGGAACGCTCCATTAGAGGGCGCCTCTGTAGTGAATGTGTTTTCGGCTTGTTTCATGTATCTCAAAATTTGCTAGCTGATTTAAAACCTATTTGCTGCTTGTTTAAAACCTATTTGCTGCTTGTTTAAAAACCTATTTCTGCTTGATTAAATTTGTTTGACATAGAACTGTGTGTNAACGTATGGCAGGTCTTCTCATTTTNACATGGGAAGGCGCGTCATACANAAATGTATTTTCTCTGATTTNGTTATTGAGTGCATTTNCATTNTTTTTTGCAGTTCTAATACAGACTGCGTGGTAAAGACTNCGTTCAACACACCTTATGAGTGTGGGGGCAACTTTTAGANTTTACGAACTCTCTGTGATCACATTGTAGTATTTTGAATAAAAAGCNTTTTGCTTAAATATGGTTTTGTTTTGGTACTAGAGCAGACTTTAGTTTAAAACGACAGCAGTAACAGTTGAGGTTCATATACTATCATACATACAAATATTACAGACGCCAGTAAAACTGGAGGCCTCTCGTTAGGCGGCAGGTCAAACATTCACGACACTTAGTCGATTAAAGTATTAGAATACTATCAGTTTTTTGTAATCTGATAGTTGAATTTATTGGCTCCAGTTTTCTGCTGTCTTAGGTAAAAGTTCTCTGAGTCTGCTTGAACTGCCAAAACTTTAGGGTTTACATCGCATATTAGTTAGTCGTGATCAGAAATCTCCTGTAGTGCGTTTAGTTGCCCCCGGCAAGAACACTCACGAAGATGGATCAGTCGCTCAAGACCCGGAACCAGATACATGGAAAGGCCTTACGATCCCTGAAACGCATACAAGATGCTCTGGACTTAAATTCGACGGTCGCTCGGGTCCGTACCGAGCTGGGCACACTCGATGCTCAGATACGGAAAATAGACGACTGGCAGAATGAGTACATTGACCGGATGGAGATGGACCCTGAATACAACGAGGTCACGTGGAAAGCTGAACTCGTGGACCTGGAGGCGTGGATGAAAACCTGGACTGATAAATACAAAGAACAGGTGAAAAAAGCAGTTGCTTATATTAAAGAATGTCCTGATGTTGATGTTGCAAATGCCCAGTCCGCCTCAGGCCCACCCATCAGTCAAAGCTCCGGCTCGTCCGGAGAAGCGACATCTATTGATGGGTTGGGTGACACGCTGGCACAGCTAACTCTGGCGACTACTGCTCAAAGGCCTCCGGCCGTGCAAGTCCCAGTATATGATGGAAATCCTAAAAATTTTACTTTCTTCTTTACTTTGTTTGATGAACTTGTTGCTAAAGTTTGTCCAAATCAGAGGGTAAAACTGGCTCAGTTGCTGTGCTATGTTAAAGGGCCTGCTTTAGAGGCTATTTATCATGCTATGTCTTACCCGGCGGAGTCATGTTATGACAAAGCCATAGAAATTCTCAAAACTCGATTTGGTAACAAAACTGAAATTGCTAGGATTGCTCTACAAGACTTATATGATGGTCCAATTTGTGTGACTTCAAGTGAATTAAATACATTTGTCGAGGAGTTAGATAACACAAAGCGTCAAGTTGCGGCTACTGTTTATGCCAACGCTTTGAACTCCCATGAAGCTATTGATAAGTTATTGATTAGGCTCCCTTCTAATGTGCAAGATAGATGGACAAAAGTTGCCAGAAAGCACAAAAAAGCTAAACACACGTATCCCGATCTGGACAACTTCCAGCAGTTCTTGATTGAACTGGCTGAAGAACTTGGGGATCATATGTACGGTATTGACAGCACGCTGCGTCGTGCTACGTTGACTCGTGAAAGAGTCGTAGGTAAAAAGCATAGTACGCTCCCTCCGGTCTCCCTATAAAGTACCACTGCGAATCCCCCCGTAGATATTAAAAGAACGTTTACAGCGGTGCAAAAAAATGAGCTCGCTGCCAACATCCTGCTACCCTCCGATTTTCGCGCCCTTAACCCTCCACCTCCAGCGGTGATGGAATCAAATGAAACCCCTGTGGAAATGGGGGCGGTGTCCATGGTCTCAAAGCAGTACCCGAAAAAACAGGGAGATAGGCGCGAAACTGAAAAATCCCTCTGCCCTTATTGTAAGCAATGCCAGCATAATCTCAGTGATTGCTCGGTATTTTGTGGTGCTTCATTGGCAGATAGGTGGGAACGTACTAGGCTACACAAGGCTGGAAATTGTTTCAGATGTTTGACGCATAAATGTGACAGAAAATGTAATTTTACACCATACAAATGTTGTCCAATACCTTATCACATTTTATTGCATCCACCCCATTGCAAGCAGATTGTGGACAATATGGCTACTACTGTTACCTCTAATTTCATTCTACCCATAGTGGAAGTGTTCGTTGGAAGTGTTAAAACCTATGTTTACTTAGATAATTGTAGCACACACTCCTTCGTGACAGAGAAACTTGTAGGTGTGGGAGGTCTGACAGTCAAGGATGAGGTTATGTATTCTAGTGGCAGTATACACGGCTCACAGAATCGGAGTTCGAAAATCGTAGACCTTGCTGTCAGACCCCCTACGTCACACGTAAAATACGAGGTCACTAACGCTTTTGTTGTTCCTAGGTTACCGGCGGGAAGGAGAGCCGTGCCCTGCGATCTACAGGATAATCCTCACTTACATGGTCTTCCCTTGGCGGCTCAGCTCGAGGACGTAGAGGTGTCTGCGCTCATCGGACAGGATCATGCCCACCTGCTCACCCCCTTAGAAGTCCGGAAGCATCCTGACTTTCCAGCAGCACGTACTAGAGGTAGACCGTATGCTGTAAAAACTCTTCTGGGATGGGCTATAAGCGGGAGGGGTTGTGCTCGATTACCGGGTGGAAAAGAAACCGCTTTGTTGAACAATCATTATGACATAGAATCCAGCATCCAGCGACTCTGGGATGTTGAACGTGAGTTGGATGACGTAACCGAAAAATCAATTGTTGATCGGCGCGTAGAAAAAGAATGGCAAAAAACGTACAAAATTGACTCTGACAACCATTACGTGGTTTCCATCCCTTTGAAAGACCCAAAAGTGACATTTCCTGACAACCGAGAGTATGCCCTTAACAGGTTGACAAAAATCATCCGTAATCTAAAATCAAAAAATGCCTTCGTGTCATACAAGGCCCAGATTTTGTCTATGATTAATGATGGCTATGCAGAAAAAATACCCATAGGGGAATTGAGTAGGGATGATGGTTTCATTTTTTACCTCCCCCATTTCCCAGTATACCATCCAGACAAGCCAGACAAGGTCAGGGTTGTAAACGATTGTAGAGCTGAATTTGAGGGTGTTTCTGTCAATAATGTATGCTTGTCAGGACCTGATTTATTGAATAAACTGATTCATGTCTTACTGAGATTTAGATTACATCAATTTGCATGGGCCGCGGATGTGGCTGCTATGTATTTTCAAGTCAGGATACCCAAAGAACAGAGAGATATGCTGCGTTTCTTATGGATAAACGACTCAGGTGACGTGGAGGAGTACCGGATGGTGGGGCATGTGATGGGAGGAGTATGGTCGTCGGCGAGCTCTACGTTCGCTATACGCCAGGCTGCCACAGACCGGAAGTCGCATCCTAAAGTGGTGGAAGTCATCAACAACAGCCTGTACGTCGACGATGCCTTGAATTCGGAGGAAAATGAAGAAGATGCTGAACTCACCGCGCATGGCTGTTACAACGACATGAAGGTGAACCATTTCAATTTCTGCAAATTCGTCAGCACCCACCCCTCCACGCTACGCAGAATTCCTGAAGAACTACATGGAGACGCAGTCAAGGTGATTGAAGGTGACCCTGAAAGTAAAGCTTTAGGCCTTAGATGGAACATTGGTCGTGATTACTTCTACTATGTTCGTGATAAGTTAACTGACTACCCTAACATGACCAAAAGGAAGTTGTTGTCGCAGGTGGCAACCCTGTATGATCCCCTTGGGCTCATCCAGCCTATAATATTGATTGGCAAGTTGATTTTCCAGAAGGTCACTCGTTTGATGATAGGTTGGGACGATCTGTTACCTCCAGCAGAGCTCCACGCCTGGAAACGCTGGTTCCAGGGTCTAGAAAATATCCATGAGCTACGTTTTCCACGCTGCCTGATTGGCACCCTGTACGTGGGAGCGCGCAAGGAGCTACATACCTTCTGTGACGCAAGCGAGGCAGCTTATGGCACTGTGACTTACCTGAGAGCTATACCGGAAGTTGGTGATACGAAGGTGATACTCATCATGGGGAAGGGAAGAGTGTCCCCCAATAAAGCTATGACCATACCGAGACTGGAGCTATTGGCGGCCTTCACTGGAATCAAACAAGAGAGAGTTATTCTACGTGAAACCAACATCAGCGTTAATCGTAGGTATTTCTGGACTGATAGCATTATAGTGTTACATTACCTGAAGAATCCCAGCCTGCGTTTGAAGACCTTCGTTGCCCGTAGAATAGACGCTATCTTAGAGTGCTCTGACGCGGATCAGTGGCATCACGTTAGGACCGACTTAAATCCTGCTGACGTCGTGAGCAGGGGTGTGCACGTCGCTGCGGAGCTGCCCGATTTATGGATTTCCGGCCCTGCTTTCCTGAAGAGACCGGAAGAGGAATGGCCGGTAGAAGTAACCACACTCCCGGTACCCAAAGAGCCCCTAGAAGTGAAAAGCATGCTCCAATCAGTGGCGCCCTCTATGGTGATATCAGGTAAAAAGGGATCCACGGAAACGTCATGCTACAGTGGGGAGCATGTCTGTCTGCTGGCTGTGACTGCATGTGGGGAGCCTACACTAGTAGACTCCTTCTGTTTCACCTGTCAGGGAAAGAAAGTGATACCCGTAGATAAATGCCTGGAAACGCCTCTAGCTAAGCCAGTTAGGTCATCAACGATGGCTGTGGTGACACGCAGCATGCAGAAGAGCCTTGATTGTGACGTCACTGATTCTGAGACGGAAGTTGTTTTACCTGATGGCGACGATGAAGAAGTGAAAAACAAAATGAATAAGCCTGCTGATGGGAGTTGCGACCGCGACCGCTCCACGACCAGAGCAGGGGAGACAAAAGTGGAGCAGTATCTGACCGTGCCCTGGCCTAACAAACCTCATCTGACCTTTGGTGACCCCATTGGAACCATGATTAGGTACCACGGAGATGCTAACAGACTGATTAAGACTTATGCGTGGTGGAGAAGACCGTCTAAACTACTAAGAGGAGAAGAATTAGGTACTTTCCTTTCGGCAGAAGAACTACAAGAAGCTGAGTTGATGCTCGTACGTCATGTGCAACACGAAGTATATGCAGCAGAAATAAAAGCCCTGAAAGAGCGTCGTAGGATTCCGGTGAATAGTGATTTACTCCCTCTGAACCCTTGCCTAGAAAATGACATGCTGGTGGTGCAAGGGAGATTACGTCATATGTCATCCACTGAAATCAACGCGCGGCCCTATATTCTGCCTAAGAATCATCACCTTTCCCTCTTGCTGTGCAGGCGGGTTCACTACGCTACTCATGTTGGTTCTGAGTGGGGCCTGGCTATGTTGCGTAACAAGTATTGGATAATAGCTGCCCGATCTATACTACGAAACGTCCGTAGAACGTGTGTATCCTGCCAACGCTTTCACAAAGCCCCAGAGCAGCAGAAGATGGCTGACTTGCCACCAGAGCGCTTGGTGGCTGGACCTGTGTGTTTCCTCAACGTGGGAGTTGACCTATTCGGCCCCTTCTTCGTCGTCGTGGGACGCGCTGCCGTGAAGCGATACGGAGCCCTGTTCACATGTCTGTCCGCCCGTGCCGTGCATCTGGAAGTGGTATACACCATGAATACTGACTCTTTCGTTATGGCCTTGATGAGATTCATCTGTAGAAGAGGAATTCCACTAAAAATGCTTAGCGATCGAGGAACCAACATCGTAGGTGCCGAAACTGAATTAAATGCTGCATGGTGCGACGTAGACACGGAGGCGCTGACTCTGGCTGCTCGTAACAAGGGAATTGACTGGAAGTTCAATCCTCCAAAGGCATCAAATATGGGCGGCGTCTGGGAGAGACAGATTCGTACTGTTCGCAGCTGCATAAACCCTATACTCAGAAATCAATCATCTCTCGACGATGAAACGTTACATACTTCATTCGTGGAAGTGGAGAACCTCATAAATAGTCGACCCCTCACTAAAGTGAGTGCGGACCCGGAAGATGGAATACTTACGCCCAATCATCTTCTGATCCTGCAAGATAACGTCAAGTACTCTGCCCAGGAGCTGGACCTCGGAGCCGTATATCGGCGGAAGTGGAAGCGCGTGATGCAAATCCGTGACCAGTTCTGGAAGATGTGGACAACCAGGTATTTGCAGGATCTTCAGCTCCGCCAGAAGTGGCACCAAGAGTCTCCGGAAATTGCCGTGGACGATGTCGTGTTGCAGGTGGAAGCGGGTCTTCCTCGCGGTGTGTGGCCGTTGGCTGTAGTGACCAGTACTAAAACTTCTCACGATGGCCGGGTGCGTAGCGTAGACATCAAGACAACGAAATCAAACTATACGAGGCCTGTCAACAAATTAGTCAAGCTTGAGCTTGATTAGCTTCATGAAGAAACTGACCATCAAGACTGTAGAGCTAATAGCGGTTTCCGAGTATTCTTCAGAAGACACAGGTCTACGTCCATCGCATTCCTTATGTTGTCGACATCTACGCGCCCTAACCCTGACGGAGTCGTAGCATCTGACACGCCCGAAGCATATAGAGAATGATAGAGATAATGAATGGTGTTTATGCAGTGATTTTGTTATTGAAAATGAATTTAACATGTGATTTTCTGTGATTGATGATTATATGCATTTTCTCTCATTTCTGCATGATGTAAAATGATTCGTGATCCTTTATGTGTGTTGTGAAGTTCTATTTTAAGAAGGTTATATGTAGTTAAATGTAGCCAATACTCTATTTATGATAGGATATTTAGAACTCGCATGCTTAGAACCTCTATGTGAATTTTCCTGTCATTTGTTACCTAAAAATGCAAATAAAAAATCTATAAAACATGTTAAAAATGTAAGAAAAAAGTGTAGTAAAATAGGACTTGATGTGCTGGTCTGTCTGGTCTGGAAAACGTAAAAAAGAAAAGTGTTGTACATAATTTTCATTGAGGTTCCCATTTTCCCCACAAAAATCCACTATTTTTTATTTTGTGGTACAGTTATCAGCTTGTATATAGTTAAGCAGCTGATTAGAGTTTTTGAGCACCCAAGGGCGTACACCAAAAATTGGTTTGTTATATCAATTTTTTCATGTTTGAGCATGATTTGTTTTACATGCCTTGTTTATAACGTGAGGGGCATTACTTTATAGCCCGGGAAAAGTGGGTAGAAAGTCCCAAAAACTCGACGGTTTTATATTTTTTACACCTCTGGCCGTTGGTGCAGGAGATCGTAAGCTCAAGTTTTTGCCCTATCGTTAGACTTATTCATTAAATGATGAGTTCTATTTGCCTTCTCCGCCAGGGGGTTTGTGCACGACCGGTTGTGGTGTCGATAGAGTAATTAGCAGAGGTGCGGATTTAGAAATAGAAACTATAAAACCAGAGTGCAATTTTTGTCGGGGTATTAAGTTAAAACCCGTCCTGGGCTATGTGGTTTTCTCTGATGGCATTTCAATAAACATGTGAATTTTTGCTTGGGGAACTCAGGGACATTAATTGTAGGCTAATCGGTTTTGCCCTGAAAGAGAATCAGAGTATTGGCCTGTATAATTGAGGTATCTTCTTTTACTCAGAACAGGGGTTTAATAACAAACTGATTCTTTAACGCCTTGTGGTTTTGATTTTACTTGAAATTTTTTGTGATACCTAAGGGGGTATTTCAGAAATCATATTTCTAGCTTAATCAATTGCACTAAAAACCCTTACTTTGTACATAATTTGCCGGACGAGTTAGTGCAGGAGCATGTGTGATTACATACTCCCTAAATTTAAGCATGATTTGTTTTGCATGCTGTATTATTTGCATGCGAATTTGAGCATGGAATTGAAATGATTATTGAGTGATTCCTGATTTAATTATTTGTAGTTTTCCTGCATATAAAAGGAAGATATATTTACTTGGTTGTACTTCACATTTTCTGAATAGCTTTTATTTTTTGTGCCTCGGGTGG
>NHDG01000124.1 GCA_002167285.1 Planctomycetia bacterium TMED53 | reverse complement strand
TTAATGGGCCACTTTGTGCAGCTAAATTAACTGCAGTTTCACCAACAAATTTATAGCTAGCAGTGTAATCAGTGCTTGAACCATTAGCATTATATGAATACCAAACTAATGTTCCATCACTAAAACCAAAGCTATCTGTTGTAAATATCCACTCACCAGCGTAAACCACACCAAGTTGATCTAGAACTTGTGACCCATCAAACACTTTTTTTGTGTCTGTTGAAATATTAGCTGTTGAGATAAAGGGTGTATAATTATAACTTGCAACACCCGTAATCTGACTTGTGACTGGCTGATAGGTTGCATCATTACCAGCAGCATCAGTCATCTTGACGTCAGCACCATCGTTAAATTTGTCTAGGCTGCTAGCGGAGTCGAAGGTGAGTTCTGTGACTGATACAGCAGAAGGAATATTGACTAATAAAAGAGCTGCACTGTATTCAATAGACGCGCTTGATCCTACACTTGGTTGGTCGGCAATTTCCCTTTCGTTTCCGTTCTCATCAATAAAGAAAAACTCAACCGCAGCCCTGTTATTACCGGTAGATGATTGAAACGCTTTAACAGTACAAGATGAGGTTACTTTTGGCCTTTCTCCAAACGGCAAGCTTGTAAAATCTATTGTGTAAGTTGGCTGTGGTGAAGCCGTTGACCCTGCCTGCCAAGTAGGGCTTTCACAACTACCATTTAAAAAATTACTAGATGGGTATGAACTACTGTCAGTGCCTGTCTGAGTACATAATGACGCCCAAGCAGGATTGTTAATCACAAGGTCATCAATTTTTAAACAATACATAGATCCTTTGCCACTTCCACCTGCACTAGGATCTACCGGTCGATAGACAACTTTATTAAGTGTCCAAAAACCAGGCTCAGTCTTATCTTCTACCTCAGTAATCACATCTGACTTGACGTTCACGTCATACGTCGCACCAAACACTCGTGCTTTGGCTGCATACGTTGGGGCAGGTTCGCCAACAACACCCATCGTCGTGACGTATGGGAACTCATTATTGGTAAAGCGTCCGCTGNCGTCAGGGTTGACCTCTGTAAGCGTTACAGCTGCAATGTCAGGTGCTTGATTTGNAGGGNCAAGACTATCTTTAACGTCTTCGCCAGTGACCTTGTAGCTGTCCGTGCCGCGCTGGACGAGCATTANNTCNGTNTCTCGTATNGTGCTCATAAGATCTGATGCGTTGGTTTGGTGTGAGNTATNCGCCTCNCTGNACGAGGAANTTNTCGTCATCTTTAATAGTGCTCATGGCAGTGGCTCCAGTAGGTCAACGCGAAAACCAGCCGCTTGAATCTTCGTATTAGTCACCGTCCCCTCCGTGCAAACCTGTTGCAGCGTTGGTGTGTCAATCGTTGGTTTGTTTTTAATAAACGCAAAGTCACTTGCATCAGTTACATCCCAATCGCTTTGCGTCCAGCTTGGCTTGTTTTTAATAAATGCCTGATCTGTGCTGTCAGTGACGCTCCAATCACTTTGAACTGGAGCATCTGGAATAGTGACCGATGTCCATCCTGCTGACTGCCTGCCATAAATCTGACCATCTAGTGGAGCTTCAGGAATTCCCCCACCAGTGCCGCCACCAGTCGCATTAATTGTGACTTCACCAACTCCACTAACAGGCGTAATCCCAATGTTGGAGCCTGCAATGATCTTGGTGACACCACCAGTGCCACCGCCGCCAGGCTCATAGCCTTCTGCATCTAGCAGAGCTTGGACTCTCTCGTCTGTGTAATAGAGGTTGACGCTGCCCTCTGGCAGATCATCAGTGCTGTCTAAGCCAATGTCGCCGGGATCGAAATCAACGTTGCCATCGACAATCTCTTGATCGCAGTACAGCGAATACCTTTCAGCTTCATTGAGCTGCTCCGACGTCAACAGACTCCCTGCCTGGAACTGAATGTAAATAGAGCCGAGAGGAGTGCTGCGTTGAATATCAACCCAAGTACCTACGGCAGCAGGCGTGGTGAGAATGATTGATACAGCAGGGTTGGCAAACGTAAAATCAGTGCCGCTTGTCAAACTTGTCCAAGTTACACCATCGTCATCACTGGTGCGAACTTTGATATGTGACTTGTCAAGATAAGATATGGCGTTTCCAGCACTGCTGGTCAGCGGGAATGTTGTTTGATCAGCAGTGGCGACATAGCAGTTGCCGCTGTAGACATAGGTTGGTGGCGCCATTCCAACAACAAAGCTACTGGAATCCTATCGCTAGTACCCTCTCCTCGCCCTAAGGATCAAGCCTTCAATCTGTTGATCAATCTGGCGCACTTGATCAACTTCGCCGCGACTTTCAGCAAGCTCACGTGCTTCAACAGTCAACAAACGTTCCAACAGGTTTGGATTGTTCCGAGCCATAACTACTTTTGTTTTCTCGCTGTACCTGGCAATCAACTTCTTAAACTCTTTCTGAATCTCAGCATTGTTCAGCACCACGCCACTCTTCCTNACAAACAGCTCCACATCAGGCCTGCGACGAAACGCCAAGATCGCCTGCTGCAACGTCTTCCCGTTGATCACCAGACTGCTCATCGTTGTATTAAACATCTGCTGCTCCTCAGGCAGCAGTTTCAGACGTGAGCCAAAGTTCTTNTCCGTATAACTGCCATTGATGTCCATCACTGCCTGCCACACCTCATCAGCAGAGCTATTGCGTGGCATAAACGGAATGGCCTGCTGCAGTGGGTTCAAGCCATTAGGGCCAGTGCCAGGAACAATCGGGACCGGCTGCCCTGTGATCTGATCGATCAACAGCGGCTGAGTATCGACGCCAGGAATCTTGTTCACCAGCTTCCCGAACAAGCCACGTCCCAACTCAATCTCAGCAAAGTTCATCATCTCCGTGAACGTTGCCCCCTCGTACGCTGATTTGTATGGATTGTTNACCCGATCGANATAAGCCAACAGCGAACCAAATGGCGTCTGAGTCGCCACGTAGTTCTGAGCAGCTCTACCAAGCTCATAGTCAAAGTTGTTCATATCACCAGAACTTCTGAAAACACGCATCAGATCGTCAATGCCGCGCAAGAATGAAGCGTCAAAAACGCCAGCAGCACCAATAGAAACGATCTGGGCAAAGGTGACATCCTGCTGCATCTGATTCATGTAGCCAGAGAACATCCCGGCATCAGCAACCATCTTCAGGAAGATTGTCATTGGTTCCCCAAGACGATCAAGAGGAATTGCCGTGTCACCGATCTTCAGGCTGTACGGCACGTTGCCCGCTGCAATCCAAGCGTCCTGAGCTTTCTTTGCCTTAGCACCAGTCGCCCATTGACCAGGGCCACCACCAGTCAACATGCCACCCGTGGCCATGCCCCAAGCAGTGCCAGCCAGTGCTGTCGTAAATGCAATATGACCAGCAATCATGAACGTGTCGCCAGGATCTGCCAGCAGCTCCTTTTGAATCGCTCGGATTGTTTGCCCTGGGTTGTATCCCTGCTGCGCTGCNATCTGCCCCCCTTTCCACAAGGCACCAATACCTGTCCCTTCAACCAGACCCTGCTTAAGGATGTTCGTTGGCGTGCGAACAAACGGGATGAATGGCTTGATTAGGCCACCGACAGGAGTGTTTCTTGCCTTACTAATGAAGTCCGCAACGGAATTGTCTTCCTGAAAGACTGCCTTGCGTGCCCGCATCTCAGGGCTGCGACCGGACATTCCTTCCGGCATGTATGCGTTAGCTTTTGGATCACCACTCTGAGTCCACGCTTCGTATTGATATGCCTTCGCGTCCGGGTCAACGTTGCCCATCGTGTCGCGTGGGTTGTAGGCATAACGCTNTCTCAGGCTGCCTGCATCAACNTNAAAGGCCNGCNNGACTTCTCTNTTGACATAAAACTCCAGCGCCGTTTTATCTGTTGGGTCAACACCTTCCAACGCGGCACGACGAACACCTTGAGCTGCTGCTTCACCACGCAAGGCAATGACCTTGGCAAATTCATCAGTGCCTAGCAACCCACGACTTGGCAGGCGCACAACACCACCAATCGCATTGATCATCTGACTCAGCCCTTCCTTCTCAGGTGCAATGCCTAAGTTCGCAGCTGTGATGGCTTGACGCGTTGGCTGCAAGATTGACGTCTCAGTCTTGGCCGCCTGCCAACCAAGATGCAGAGCATCCATAAATGACGAATTGATGGCCGCGAGATAAGCACCAGCTTCAGCAGCAGCAAGTTTTGCGGTTGATGCACCTGGCAGATCCAGTGCTGCATAAGCAGACGCAGCGCCAAGCTGCATCAACGGACGAATCCCAACCCACGCTGCACCAGCTGCATTGGTGACGAATGTCGATGGAGCGGACAGCAGACCGTTNATCCACACCTCATCCCATGTGCTCCACGTCCTTTTCCACNTNCTGACGACGCCCGCCACCATGCGCGGGTCATCCATCATCTCGAACTGCTTCGCCAACTTATCCATCATCTGCAGAGCTTTATTGGTGTCAGTCGCCATCATTCGAGCGATCTCATCAAACGCATCCAGCTGACCCTGAGCAGCCTGCATCAATTCCTCAGGCTGGATTTGCGTTGGATCAATACCCATCTCGTCAAACGCACGAGTCATGTTCTTGCTCAGCTTCCGTTGTCTGAGCGCACTACCAACATCAAGGTTGTACTTCTGCAGCGTCAGCCCTAAATCACTGAAGGCCTTCATCTGCTGTAGGAACGCAATGCCCTGAGCAATCCCTGTCTGCCCTTCGCCTCGCTGCAGCAGATATGACGACGCCAGGTTTTTAATCCCTGCACCACGACGGGACCAGTGAACATCCAAGGCAGCAACCACCTGCTGAATGTCTCGCTGCTTGACCGTGCTGTTGCCTTTCTGAATCTGTGAGATCCGATCGTTGAAATAACGCTGAAGGCTCTGCAACGACAATCCGGTCATGTTCTCAACCTCAGCCGCAATCTTCTTGAGATTGGCCTTGTCTGAGTTATCAATGCCCTGCCGTACTTCTGCTTTCTGACGCTGAGCAACTTCCTCTAGCTGATAGTCAGCAATAAAAGCATCCACCACATCCTGATCTTTCTGGCCACTGGTGACTTCAGTGAACGCTGGAGTGTCGTCGTATGGAGCGCAAACTGGATTAGCCATCAGAAACAGATCTCCCCGTTGTCTAAGAGTTTTCTCCCTGACTCTAGGGTTCTGTCAACTTCTCGCGCCATTCGCACTGCTGGATCAATCTCTGTGATTGCTACATCCAGCTTTGCTCTCATGCTCTTCAATACAGTCTTTTGACTGCCAACAGCATTTTCAAGCAGACTATCAATTGCTTTCTTCATGCCAAGCATCTCTGCTTGCGTAAGATCGAACTTAGTGCCAGTTGATTCAAATCCATAATTAGTTAGCTCCTGTAATTGACGTTTAGTAAAGTTAAGCGAGCCGCGCACACTTGACGGATAGTTTGCTGTGGCTACTGACTCGGCATACGACATTGGCACAATCTGATTTGTGTTGCTGTCAGACAGCGCACGGGCTTTCGCAACTGTTTCCTTCAGTCGTTTCTTATCCGCAATGCTCTTGCCCTTACGGGCTGAAGTCAGCGTTGAATATGTGTTGCCATCAATCGACTCACCTGTCTCGGTCAGAATTTGATACTGCCGGTTACCGACTTTCTCAATCGTCAGCTCACCTAGCTGCTCAGGGTTTTGACCGAGCATCTCTTCAATGATCTGAGCATCACCAACCTCAGCCCGATAATCAGCAGCGGCCTTCGAAAGGATCTCTGCATCCTCAGTGTTCTCTGCTGCTCTGCCCTCAACCGCTGCAAACTCTTCCTGACGACGAGCCTCAACCAATGCCTGATCTGCCAGTGCCGTTCTTGGTTGCTGCGTGGCGTCAATCAGGTTTGGGTTGCTAACCAGAGCGTCAGGATCAAGAGGGCCACTAGCTGGATCCAACGCATTTTGGGCTGGCTGAGTTTTGGGATCAGTAACGTCCTTGAACTCAACATCGATGGCATCGTCATACCGTTGGATTTCAGCTGCTTCATCTAGGGCTGCTGCCTGCTTCACATAGATCGTGCCTCTGTCAAAATCAAACGCAACCTTGCGGTTATACATCAGCATCATGTCGGCATTGACTGTCATCCAACCTTCTCTCAAGCCGGTCTGAACAACAAAATTATTTTGCAAACTTGCTGCTGCATCCATCGTTCCCACATCATTGAATTGCATTGGGAACTGACTGAAGTAGTTGATCATGTCAACTCGCGTTTCAGGCATCAGCTTTAACGCTTTAGCCATTGTCGCTTCGACCGTTTCTTGATTAAAACCTTCAATCGGGATGTTGCCTTTCTCCATGGCAAACCCGATCTTGGCTTTTGTAATCCTTTCCAGCTCAGCAGCAAAGGCACGCCTGAAATTGTTACCTGTAACTGTCGGCTCTAATGGCCGCGACAAGGCATTAAGTGGTGAACCAACAGTGTCAACAGATTGGTTGGCTAGCGCCATTGATTGACCAGCAATCTCATCGGCCGTGCCGCCCTGAATAATCTGTTGGTTAAGCAGCTGCTGTTGTGTTTCTAGACTTAAGCGATTCTGTACTCGCGCCCCATCAACCTGTTGGATATACAAATCCATCAAGTTGTCCGATCCCATCGGGATTGAACTAGGAGCTGGCACAGGTTGATCAATACGTGCCAACGCAGTTATCTCTTCCATGTCGGCAACTGACTTGCCTAACTTGTTTGCCTCACCGTTAAACAACGCAGTGATCTTTGCCTTGTCTGCATCACTGGCCTTGGAGAACGCTTTGCTGAAGCGTTGAATTCTTGCGAAGTCAAAGACAGCGCTCATTGCGCCGCCAAGAATTGAGCTGTCAATTAAGCCCTTTATCTTCAGCTCAAGTGGCGTATCAGCCACATTTGTCGTCAGCCCACTGATGTAAGGCAGACCCATGGACTTGAAAAGATCACTGGAGTTTTCATCCAAACCAGTGCCTTCACCAGCGACATTGAACGCAACAAAGGCATCCCATGCCAATGCCTCACCAACTGTCCTGACCGTTGCCTTGCCCCTTGTCAGGTTTCTGGCTGCCCGTTCTGTGCTTCTAAAAATCCTTCCAAGACCCTGAGCTTCAGGAACACCAGAATTAACGATGTCCTTGTACGTCATAAACAGCCAGTCATCTTCCTTGGCTGCTCTCATTGCCGTGCCCGCAGGGCCAGGGGCATTAGCTGTCTTCCTGATGTCCTCTAATGCGTCAGGAACTTTCCTTGTGCCGCGTAACCCTTTCCCTGCGTTGTAGCTGTCCTGAATGTTGTCTAACTGTTGACCTACTTTTGTAAGTCTTCTGGCCTTGCCTGCATTTACACCTGTCTTTGCAATCCCACCAAGCCCCTTGACCTTGCCAAGAGCCTTGAAACCAAGCCCAAGACCCTTAAAAAAGGTCTTAGGCAGCGTGAGAACAGCAACGCCAACACGTGCAATCTGGTTTGTAATTTCACCAATTTTTGTCTCAGCATTGTGGGACGCAAAATCCAGCGTCTCCATCCTGAAATTAGTTAATGGATTATCTGCATCGTTAAAGATTTCATCCCCGTTAAAGCCACGCCCCATCGCTGCTTGAGCTGTCTGACCAGCAACGTCAGCAAAACCATGGCCAAGGTCTATATAGTCAGTGACAAGTGAAGTTCCTGCATTACCAGCTGCCCGCAAGGCATCACGGGTGAGCATCCCCACGTCGCCAAACAATGGCTTGTCATCAAAATCAGGACGATCTGGACCACCTTTGCCCTGTATCGCCTCAGTAACCTGCTGCCCTTCAAGCTGCTGCAGTTGCTGCTGGTTTTGCTGCACCCGTTGATTCAAACTAGCTGTGTAATCCAGAGGCACACCACTGGATTGCTGAGTTGCTACTGACCCCTCAGGGGATTCGTAGACGTACTCCTGAGTTTCCTCGTCAAAAATGAGTGGCATTAGAGTCTCGCTTTGTAGTCGTAAGAGCCAGCCCTTGCACGCTGGTCCTTCAGCAACCGTGAGTAGTTGTTGCCAAAGCCAGGAGCATCAAGGCGGCCTGTTGTTGGGCTGCGGAATGACTCTGCTCTTTGCTTAGCAATGGCTTCAATACTGAAGCTGCCCCTCTTAACTGCACCAAGTTTATAGATAAAGTCTTTTGCTGCTAGAGGAGATTGAATCTCAAGATCAAGAATGTTATACATCACACGATTAAACCCTTGCGAGTTCCTCTTAAGGCCAAGACGTTGCAAGACGGGAGTCATCTTGAGGACCGTATTAGTCATCATCTGTGAATACTTTAGATCTGCTTGCGCTGGAGTCAGGCTATAACCAAACCTTGCAGCGCTAAAGCTAATTGTCCCAACGTTTGTGTTCTTATCGCCAGGATCGCCGTGACCACTCCAGTTCTTTGTGTAACCCCCGTTGGCTGTGCGCGTACCTTCTGAGATACCAATAGCGATCATGAAGTCATGATTCGGCGTAATCCTTGTTGGCTGCACCTTTGCAGGCGAAGTGGCGGCCAGCTGCCGCTGTGGTGGGTCAGACGCTGTAACGCGGCCACCACCAGTCATGCTGCGATTTAATGCCGCAATAGCTTCTCGCGTTGGGTTATCAAATGTTGCAGCGTTGGCAGGACCACCTGCAATAAGGGACAAAGCACTGTTGGTAAAATTGCTGACCTGATCACTTAAATAATCTTTGACGCCTTCCTTCCGTTGTTTCTCCGCTTCTTGAATAATTTGCTGTTGCAACGCTTTTGCTTCTTCACTATTTGTTGGCGCAAATTCAATATCTTCAACTTGCTGAACTCCCATGCCAGGAGCGTCGCGTCCACTTTGAAAGCCTGGCTTTCTGGCTGGCGCATCTGAAGCCTCAGGCTTCGCTTTTTTTCGTGCATCACGCAATTTTTGCTGCACCCATTTCTCAATATCTTTGTATTCTTTTGTATCTGTCAGAATATAAGTGCCATCTTTTTCTTGATAAATTGCAAGATAGTCAACTAAAGCCCTGGCTAGCTGACGCTCAGACATGTCCTTAGGATTTCTCTCTTGAGAAACCAATGAATCAATAAGGAGTGGCGGCAACATAGTTGGAGTCAACGTGCCACCACTATTGGCAAGATCGTTGTTTAGCTTGGAAACAACTGGTGCCATAGATTCGCCACCAAAAACTGGTGCCCTGTACTCGTCAGGGATGCTTTCTCTTAATTCCTCTCCATAGGCTTTAGATTCTTTTGCAATCTCTTCAGCGAAATCAAACTCCTGTTGCTCCTCAGGAGTAAGTTGTTTGTATCTATCTCTAACTCGTTGGCCAACTTTTTCTCTTATCTGGTCAGCAAGTTGATTACGATCTGCATCGTCTAAGTTTGCATTCTCGAAGACCCTGGCGGTTGCTGCAGCTTGATTCCTAATCAGTGGGTCGTTAACACCTAGGCCTCGATTGATGGAGTTAGCGAGGTCTTCATCTGCGCTATCGGCTGTTTTAATATCCCCCTCTACTGCTTGCACGCGCAAGCGGCCAACGTTTTCCATAAACTCTTTGCTGTATAAACCCGGATCTTGCAAGCCTCTGCGCTGCAAGTCGCCAAGAACCACAGCCTTGTCTTCTCCATCCTTGAGGCGATCTGCCAATTCCTTCCATGCCTTTTGTTGATTTCTTTCTTGGCCTGCCCTGTTTGGAAAATCCATGGCTTGGATTTGCCTGAAGGTGGCAACAGCCATCTCCGGGTCTTCAAACATCGTCGGGATTGTCTTCATCAAAGCTTCTGCTTCATCCCATCTACCCTCTTGCTGCGCGGCATAAACTGCCTGCACAATTTGTGCTTGGTTGTCTTTGTCAACTTCTTGCTGAATACCAGGCTCTAATTGCTCTAGTAAACCTTTGACTGTTTGAGAAGAGTTGCCAATTCGTGCATCCCAGATGTTTATGCCGTTGACTTCTAAAGGAAGCTTGGCAGCAATCTGCATTTGATCTAACAGATTCAACCGAGAATCAGGATCTGTTGTGTTTAGAATAGAAGTTTGAATACTGGAAGCAAAAATCTCAACTATATCGTCCGTTGTGAATTGATTTTGTAAAGCCTCAGTTACTAGCTTTAGATGAGTTTGAGTAAAAGCTATAGCCGTTTCGCCATTGTCTATTTGTTCTTGTGTTAATGAAAGTGTTGCCGCGTCCTGAAAACGCTTTGATAAATCACCAACAATGGCAGCCTTATCTGCTTTCGTCTGAGCGTTAATTTGATTCTTGTAAATCCCTGAGTCAGCCTGCCCCGTTATCTGTGCAAGCTGCGGCGTGTACTGCAGCCGCGTAAAGGCGGGGACGTTGCTGAGACCGACCTTTTCCTCAGCCGTTTGAATAGCTCTTGCCCTTGCTTCAACCTGCGCGGCCTGAAGTTCAGGGTTGCCTTTTGACGGTCTCTGAAGCAATGCAGCGTCAGGACCACCAGTAATTTCAGCCTGTAGTGCGGGGCCAAAAGACGCAACGCCTTGTACTGCTGCAGCTTCAACAACAAAGTCTCTAGCCCGTGGGCTTAGCGCTCGATACGCATCAGCCGCTTCAGGCGATGCATCACCGAGGAGATCAGACCCGCTAAAGCTGTCCAGAACTTCGCCAGCCGCCTGCTTAGCGCGGTTGTCCAGTTCTTGCGTAATGACCGGAGTGACATCCTCTTGAAAAAATTTGAGAAACTTGTTGATCTCATTTGCTCGCTGATTGCCTGCAGCAAGGAGCTGATTGGGATCGCGATTGTCTAGAAGTGGGCCATTGGCCGAAACCGTAGCCCTTGGCTGACTACCAATAATCGATGGCGTATTAGCCAGCGACTCCTGCTGACGGACGTTTACGCCTTTATTGGTAGGACGGCTGTATGCCATCAGCGCTTAGAGCCTTTTTTCTTACTGCCGCATGTTTTTGGATTCTTCTTTGGCATAATCGATCTATCTGCTGCTCACAGAATACCCAATGACACGAGCTTCGGAAGACTTTCTCGCATCAATACACAGTCTTGTTGGTGAACAAATCACGACACTGTTGACTTCTGAGAACCCGCGAGATGTCTACAACGGCATACAGTTCGCGCTAAAGTTCCTGAAAGACAACAACATCACTGCTCAGCTGGAAGCATCACAACCCATGCAGAACGTGGCAAGTATGCTCCCTACTGCTGAGGAGCTTGAAAAACTGATGACAATGACCCCCGACTGACAATGCTGAGATTCATTGACCTAGAACTCACAGCCAGCTCCCGTGAGATGAACCCCCCTCAGCCTGATGGCATTGCTCCAATGTCATCCCCATCGCCTGCCGCTGAACGTTCATCAACGCCCAACCGTCCTCGTTCTCCACAGAAGCCAGGAGCAACTCCTTAGCGCGATCACGCTGACGAACCTTGGCGTCCTGTGCTGCCTGTTCTTGGAACCACTGCACGGCCATAGCCGTGGCGTCAACACGGTCATCGTGGAGCAGTGAGCCACGATCGTACGTCAGGCGTGTGAGTTGGTAGAACAGCGAATAGGAAACATCGCGATCATCTCTTGCGTTCTTCACCAGTTCGGCGTCGTTCTCTACGACACGCCTATCAACCGCAACGCGATGTGTTTGAAGTACGGGGGCGAGGGTATCGATTATCCGAAGCTCCTTACGTTGATTCGAGCGAATGGGCTCTATACGACATTCAGCGCCAATCGCACGTAAGTAAGGCTTGAGCACTTGACTATAAATTTCGAGCCCTCCGAAGTTGCTCTCAACCACGATCTCGTTCACGCCATATTGCTTTGCTTTGCTGGCGAGCTTTTTCCAGAACGCTTCATCGACACCACCGAGCTTTCCACCCACATCCAAGACGTAGTACGAGCCACCCCACGCTTTCATCACACACCAGGCAAATTCGTCAGCTCCACCGCCTGATGGATCAAGCGTCATGACGGTGGGCACTTCATCAACACCAATGCTCCCGCTCTGTTCTCGCGGGCGATAAAATGTACTGTCGTGGGCCATGCCACAGCAGGGCAGATCTTCCAGGGCGTAAGCCTTGTGCTTCTCATAGGCCATCACCTCAGGAAGATATTGATCGACGGTGATCACCATCCAGTCAGCACAACGCAGTGGATACCTTTCAATGTCTGACAGGGTGGCGTCCAGCTGAAGCTGCAGCTTGGCCTGCATGGAACTCATGCTGAGTTCCCGCTGTACAAGTTCGTCTTCTGAGAAGCGGGTGTCAGTTGGCTTACCGACGCTATCCCCCATGCGCTTCTCAATCAGAGGAGCAAGGCAACCCTTGTACGGCGTTAGATCTGCTGGCACACGACTTGGCCACAGTCGCATTGAGTAGTTTAATTCTCTTTGCAAACAGAAGTAGATTGAATCAGTTGCACTATGCGGAGTACCTAAATATACGATCTCTGTTGCTTCACCTGGCTTGAGAATAACTTCCATTTCGTTGAGAACATTTCTCAGTTTTTCTCGCTGAGTTTGTGTTAATGAAGTTTGAGTTGTTTCAACGTCATCGCATAAAATAATGCTAGCCCTACTTCCAGTAATCTGGCCCGACACTCCTGCAGCTCTGACTGATGGTGACTGTTCAATGAATTGACAGGTGCCAACATCAAACGCGATGCGTGAGTACCTGCCATCGTGAGCGTCAGGGAGCATGTGACGCAGCCAGTCCACATCACCCATGGTCTTGAGCATCCATGCGGTCATGGCCTCACTGCGAGTGAGTGAAGCTGACACCACAAGACACTTCTCTTCTGGGTTGTTGTAGAGCCGCCAGAGCAGATACATGGCTGAGAGTGTGGACTTGCCACAGCCACGAAATGCACCGATCACACGACGTTTAGGCCCGTTCTCCAGATAATCAAGGATCTGCATCTGAACAGGCGTTGGGTATTCCGCCATACCAGTGGCCCGCATGAGGCCAGTGCAGAACTGTGCAAGTG
>NHDG01000123.1 GCA_002167285.1 Planctomycetia bacterium TMED53 | reverse complement strand
AAGCTGCAAGTAATCGATGACGATCATGCCAAGCTGATGCTTATTGTGCATCATTCGAGCTCGAGACCTGATAGACATCGCGTTCAAACCAGGGGAATCGTCGATAAATATTGGTGCCTTGGAAAGCTGAGTTGACGTGGTAATCAAGCGCTCCCAATCCTGATCGGTAAGCTTGTTCTTGTAGAGATGGTCTGCCCGAACGGCAGAGGCGTTGCACAGCATACTTGCGGCAATTTGGTCATAGCTCATTTCTAAGCTGAAAATCGCTACGGGGATCTGGTTTTTGTATGCCGCATGCAGAGCACAATTGAGACTAAAGGTGGTCTTTCCCATGGCGGGGCGTCCAGCAACGATGACCAAGTCGGTTTGCTGAAGACCACTGGTCATTTCATCAATCTTCTTAAAACCCGTAAGAACACCTGGTGACTCCCCCTTCTCCCTTTTATCGACAAGTTCGAAAACCTTCTCCAGGGAGTTTTTCATCGTGTAGACATTTCGGCGATCGGTGTCCTGAGCAAGGTGCAACATATCTGCACCGGCGGCGTCGACAAGATCAGAGGCGTTGTCTTGGCCCGATCTCGCACGCTTTTCAATCTCTTGGCAAACGCCGATCACATTTCTTCTTTGAGCAGCGTCCTTGATAATTGAAGCGTACTCCAGAGCATTGCCACTCGTTCGGACTCGTTGAGGCAATTCTTGGACGTATTCTCTACCACCGGCGACATCGAGCAGACCTTCTTTCTCAAGAAGATCCAGAAGAAGAACCGTTTCTACGACACCTTCGTCCGCAAAGAGACGGACGACGTTTTGATAAATCACCCGATGGCGCGCCAGATAGAAGTCATCAGCATGCAATTGATCAAGGATGACTTTGCTCATGCTACCGCCGTACAGCAAAGCACCGAGGAGGGATTCCTCAGCCTCCCTGTTATGAGGCAGCGACGATTCCATAATATGTTCTGTAGCCATATCCCCCATACCGCTCAATCACAACTTGACCTCACCGAAGAAAAACGTCGGAGAAATCGCCTCAAGTAAGCTTCATGGAACAAAAGGCAAAGCGCCCAGGACAGGGCCTCTATTCCCAGTTCCTTACAGTGATTTTCGAGAAGAGAGCCCGAAGGTGACGCCGCACCCCCGGGCCCTAAACTTCTCACTCAGATGTGCAAAATACCGGAGCTAAATTGATGAGGCAATCTTCGAAAACTAACCCCAGTCAAAGGGCCTAAAACGGCACGTAGCTCAACAATTACTCTGCTTCATCTCCTGATTCCTCACTCTCTTCATCAGCTTTGACGACCCAAACCTTAATCGTCGTCTCAACTTCGGGATGAAGATTCACACTCAAATTGTAAATCCCGAGTTCTTTGATCGGTTTATCAAGATCAATGGTACTGGGGTCTACCTGAATTCCGTCGCCAGCTAACTGGTCACTGATGTTGTTCGCTGTGACAGAACCAAAGAGGTGCCCCTCTTCAGTGGCTCTTGCAATGAGGGTGCAAGAGGCACCATTGATCGACTCAGCCAGAGATTGAAGGTTTGCAAGCCTTTCAGCTTCTTGAGCCTCGAGTCGTTTCTTTTGACCTTCGATCCATTGCAGGTTTGCGCGTGCTAGTTCGACACCCAGTCCCCTGGGAATCAGAAAATTGCGCGCGTAGCCCGGCTTGACAGTGACAACGTCACCCAAAGCGCCAAGATTAGGAACGTCTTTAGTTAAGAATAGTTTCATGACGATCCCCCTTACTGCCCGTAAGGGATCAAGCCCATGAAACGTGCACGGTGAACCGCGCGCTTAATCATGTGCTGCATCTTTGAATTGCAACCGATCTGGCGTCTGGAGACCATCTTGCCATTGCCGGCGACAAGTCTCTGCAGCAGATCGACGTCTTTGTAATCGACGTACTCTCGGTCAGCGACCAGAGATCTCTTTTCCTTGCGTCCAAACATTTAAATTCTCATTTCTAAACTAAAACGGCACTTCGTCATTGAAGGTTTCACCTTGGGGGAAACCGCCACTGCCTTGGTTGGAATCTCCGGTATTTCCGAACGATTCACCGCGATCAAAATTCCCTCCACCAGCTCCAGAACCGGACCTGGGAAAGAAGTTGACGCGTTCAGCGACGACCTTCAATTTGTTGCGATTATTGCCATCCTTGTCTTGCCACTGATCGAGCTTCAAGCGTCCTTCAATCAAAACGCCTGAACCCTTCGAGAGGTACTGGTTGCAGGTATCTGCTTGCCGGCCCCAAACGTCGACGTCCACAAAAGTCGTCTCCTTTTCGGATTCCTGACTCCCTGTGCGCCTAAATGTCCTGTTGCTGGCGATACCGAGGGTGACGACAGACGATTGGCCCGCCATCCGAAGTTCTGGATCTCTAGTGAGGTTTCCGGCCAGAAAAACTTTATTGAACTCCATGGAGCCCCCCTATTCCTTTTCTTCTTCCTCATTGCCAGCAGAATCAGTTTCTGCTGCGACAACCTCAACTTCGTCAACGACAGGGTTCTCTTCAGACATCTCGGCTGGCTCTTCAGAATTTTCTGAGGACGCGACCTCTTCTGCGGCGGGATCAGCCGAAGCTTCCGGGGCTGGCTCTGCAGCGGGTGTAGGCTTAGTGTCCGGCTGAGCCGCACGTCTTTCGGCAACTTCTTTACGTCGCTGCATTTCTTCCCCAAGGAATTCCTCTTGGATGAAGAGACTGCGCATGATCTTTTCAGAGAGCTGCGCATCATTGCGCATACCGACGATGCTTTGAGTATCAGCTCGGAAGTAAACGAGGAAGTATACACCCCGCTTGGTTCCATTGATCTCATAGGCGAGTCGCTGCTCTGGCCATTTCTCACTGTACTCGATGGTGCCGCCATGGTTGTTGACGATACCGGTCATCAGGCCTTCCAATTCGGCCCAATCTTGGGATGCAATAGCTGCATCGATGAGGAACAATCCCTCGTAAAGTCGTTCGGTCAAGGTGATCTCCTTTGCAGATCGAGATTCGTGGCGCTGCCCCCCCGTGACCAACAGGGAATCTTCGCAACTCCACACCATTTCAATTTTCTTTGTCAGCCGGAATCTCCGAATCGGAGTCAGAGCCCGGAAGCGGCCCATTGTAGCGAAGGGCTGCATTCTTTACACCCTCAACTGCCCAGCAAAGTAGTGATTCTGCCGCTCTCTTTTTCATTTGCTGAAACAGCTCGATTTGGGCCTCAGGAGGGCGCTGAAGGACAAACTCCTCCACTGCGACTCCACTCGCTGGGCGCCCGATCCCCAATCGACAGCGACTATAATTACTGCTTCCAAGGTGTTCGATCAGGTCCTCAAGCCCCCTATGGCCTCCAGCAGAGCCTTTTGGGCGTAAACGTATCGTCCCCGGTTCAAGGTCGAGATCGTCGACAACCACCATCAGGTCCCTCAACTCACCGCCCATCGAGCGTAGGTAGCTTTTCACGGGAGCTCCGCTGCGATTCATATAAGTCATTGGCTGAAGAAGGTGCACAACGCGGCCCTTCCAGCGACCTTGCCAAGAATTGAGATGAGGGAGTTGTTGAATTTTGCCTTTAATCTGCTGAGCGAGAAGATCGATGACTTCAAATCCCAAGTTATGACGGGTCCCAACATAAGAATCTCCCGGATTGCCCAAGCCTGCGATAACACAAGGCTTCGAGCGATCCGGGAGTCCAGTAGGCAAAGTGCTGTTCTCCTCTAGCCGCCGCGACGTCCGTGACAGATGACGACGGGAGTACCGGGAGGAAGAAGCACCTCAACTCCTTCGGGCAGATCCAAATCTCGTGCCCGAATCGACTGATTGGTACCCAAAGCTTCGATGTTAATCGTAATCGACTCTTTCAGGTTTCCAATCTTCCCTTTAACGGGAATATGGTGGTAAGCCATATCGAGAATTCCTCCACTGGTCACGCCTTTGGCCATACCTGCGGTCAAGATTCTCACCGTCGCAGTGATCTCTTTGGCGTCATCGACACGAGCAAGGTCAGCGTGAATCGCGCTATCGCCGTAGAGGTCGTATTGGACCTCTTTTACGATCCCGGTTTCAGATTGACCATCAAACTGAATCTCAAAGTAACGATGATGTTCTTCGAGCGCTTTGTAAAACGCTTTCGCATCGACGACGATACTCGCGTTAGGCTTTCCGCCGCCATAAACGTTAACGGGGATTTTGCCTTCTGAGCGAAGTCTACGAGAAGCGCGGGATCCTGAAGCGGAGGCGTCTCTGGAAGAACCCTCCATCACAAACTTATCCATCTGCGGTCACCTTTCGGTCACACCTGTGTAGTCCATCAACGAAGTCGCTCGAAGTCGCTAAGAAGCCGATCCTCGAAGGAATCAAAGGCTATTACGACCGATCGAAGCGGATTTATGTATCTGTCGAATCGCGTTTCCAAAAGCGGGCGCACAAGACAGAACAGATACCCTATCACTGGAAATCTTTCCGTCTACCGGAATGGTGTCGACGAAGGCAAACTCCTGGGACGGAGAGGCTAACAATCTCTCTACCGCAGGACCGCACAATACTGGGTGCGTACATGCCAGAATCACCGATTTGGCACCCTTGTCGAGGACCAGCCGTGCTGCTTCAGTGATCGACCCTCCCGTGGCGATGACGTCATCCGCCAAAATCGCGTTCATTCCGGCGACGTCGCCGATGATAAATCCGATTTCTGTTTTCTCACCGCTGACCCGCCTTTTATCGACTGTCGCTAATCGCGCACCAAGGCCACGACTATATGCGCGAGCCATCTTGATGGCTCCAACGTCTGGGCTGACGACGACCAAGTCTTCCAACTCTTTTTTACGGAAGTGATCCACGATGATGGAGCCTGCATAAACATGATCGACAGGAATATCGAAAAATCCCTGAATCTGCTCACAATGCAAATCCATGGTGACGACCCTGTCTGCTCCTGCTGCAACGATCAGATTGGCAACCATCTTAGCGGTGATAGGCACGCGCGCGCCTTGCTCCCGGCGATCTTGCCGCGCATATCCAAAGTATGGGATGACGGCTGTAATCCTCGCTGCGGATGATCTCTTCACGCAGTCGATCATCACGAGCAATTCCATCAGATTTTCATTCACCGGGGGGCATGTGGACTGAACAATAAAAACGTCTTTGCCGCGAACGTCTTCACCGAGCGACACAGAAATTTCACCATCCGGGAACCGGGTGACTTCTGCACGCCCGGGCTCGAGACCTAGGTCGCTGCAAATATCAGCAGCCAAAGTGTGATTCGAATTTCCATTCAATACGACCATGGTGTCGGAAAGCATCAGGTCCCCTTCTCATCCTCACAAATTTGATCACTCTTATTTCGATCGTCTTCTCGAACCTTTGCAGGTACCCCCATCACTGTCGTCCCCGGCTCAACCACTCTACCAGGAGGGACGAGAGCACCCGCAGCAACAACAGCTTCGGAGCCGATCGACCCCGGCGCGACGATCACGGAGCCACTTCCAATAAAAGCTTTATTGCCAATCTCAGTGCCATGTTTGTGGGTGCCGTCATAATTGGCGATGACCGCTCCAGCACCAATGTTCGCTTTTTCTCCCACGGAGACATCGCCAAGATACGCAAGATGTTTCGCTTTGGAACCAGTCGCCATGCGACTTCGGTTCACCTCGACAAAATCACCGACAATGACGTCGTCTTCTAGCGTCGTACCTGAGCGGATGTGGGCAAAAGGGCCGATTTCACAGCGTTGGCCGATCACCACACCTCGGCGAATCACGGTATGTGGTTCGATGGTCGTATCCTGACCGATTTCAACGCCCATCTCGATCCAAGTGCTGCTGGGGTCGACGATCGTCACGCCTTGATCCATCCAATGGTTTTGCCATCGAGTTTGCAGCAGGCGGGAAACCTCTGCTAATTGACGTCGATCATTGACCTGCGCAAACTCACTCGATATTCCGCAATCCCACCCTTGGCAATGTAGGCCGGCAATCCCCAGGCATTCTACAAGGCGAGTCAGGTAAGCTTCTTTCGACGAGTCGTCCGTTGAGAGATCTTCTTCGACCATTGGACGAAGCACGGGGAGAACTTGTCGGTGATCGAGTGCATAAAGCCCAAGATTCACCTCCTGAATCTCTCTCTCTGAGGCCTGAAGATCCGCTTCTTCTGTGATTTTTGAAATTTGCGCATCGGCAGATCGAATGATTCGCCCCATTCCCTGGGGATGATCGACCTTTCCACAAGTCACGGTTAAGGCGGCGGAATTAGAAACCTGTTGCTCGACCAGTCGTTTAACCAATGCTGAATCGAGATCGGGTAGATCTCCATTGACCACAACAACAGTCTGGTTTCGCGGTGGGCATTGATCTAAAGCTTCCAACAAAGCATGCCCAGTTCCCCTTTGTGGGTCCTGTATCGCAACTCGGACGTCTGCGTCTCTGAGATGTTCACGAATTTGATCGGAACCATGGCCAACGACGACAATCACGTCGCTCGCTCCAGCTTCACGAAGATGCTGAAAAACATGATCCAACATCGGCACACCAAGAAGTGGGTGCAGAACCTTGGGCAATGAGGAACGCATGCGGGTGCCTCGACCCGCTGCAAGGATGACGGCGGAAAACTGATCCATGCTCAATCCGTCCTGACAATCCTGGCAAAAGAAGTGGCTACCCGGCGAGGACTCGAACCTCGAACGACTGGACCAAAACCAGTTGTGTTGCCAATTACACCACCGGGTAGCGGAATATCTCAAGAGGAGCACCTCGTCGCTGAAGTTCAATCAGCGACTCAAGGCGTCTGGCCAGAGATTCTACAGCGGGGATCTCCCGATCGTCAATCGGAGCAGCAGGATTACAGCAATCAAATTACTGAAAATTCGAGCTCACTCATGAGCAGCGAATGATAAAGCCAACCGCCAGAGCCAATACTCAAGCGCTTCAGGAAGAGACCTGATCCAATAAGAGCTGGGAAATCAGCAATGAGGACCAAGATTCCCAACTTTGAGAATCCGGATCCAAGTCTTCCAGTGCCAACCATTCCCCCGTCATGCGGTCCGTTTCGACGATCTCTGGTTTTTCAGCAACTTTGACGGTGACAGCCAGCCCAAGGTGAACTTGACCCACCGCGGTCTCGTCATCATTGATCCAGCCGAGAAACTGGCACTCCGTCAGTTCTGGGGACAACCCGATTTCCTCTAGCAGTTCCCGCCGCAAACCGCGAATCATCAGCGGCTCAGCCCCTTCAGATTCAGGATTGATATGCCCGCCCACGCCGATGGATCTTTTGCCGTGAAGGCGCTTTTCCCCTTGGGTCTTCAGCCTTTGCAAGACAAGAATTTGATTCCCGTGAAGAATACTGACGTAAGGGATCACCTGCTTCCAACTGCTATCCTCTTCCGCCTGCGGTCGCTCTCGAAAGGATCCGAGGGGCTCTAAATTTTGACAGAGTTGCATGAGATCCTGCGATTGGCGCAGGAAACCCTGGAATTGCCCGATTTCTGACTCCATGACACTGCGTGGAATCCCCCAAACGAGTTCAACGTCTTCTGTCAAAGCTCCTCCTTGTGGATAATACCGATCAACAGGAATCTACTCCGCGAGAGAGAAGGACGCCAGATCAGTCCCAAACATCGATCGCTATCCGCTATCATGGGCCCAAGCCATTCTGAAAGGCAGGAAACGATGACCCTCGTAAAAAGCCCGATCCTTCTGCTGACGATGGTGCTGATCTACTTTCCGACGCCCAATGAACCGATCTCCCTTGCGGCAGTACCTCATGCGTCCGTGTACGCCGAGATTGAAAATTCGGTCAATGTGGTTCCGTCCGTGATCCAGCTAGGAGCCGTTGGACATGGGAAGAAATATCCTGATCTGACATTCGACGTCGTCAATCCCACCGACCAACCGCAAACGGTCTCTCTGCGTCCGACCTGTGGCTGCATGAAGTTGAAGAGCCTTCAAAGCTTCACGATTCCACCCGGGGAGAGATTTACGGCCCAGTTCCAGTTATCGCTGGGACGGGGTTGGGGAAACTTTTCTAAACGAATCGACGTCCTCGGTCAAAACCGTCAACTTCTCACGTCCGTTTCCGTGACCGCTCTTTTTCATCCCGGTGTCAAACTCAGTGCGATGGAAGCGGTCTTGACGACCAGCAAATCGAGCAAGCTTCCCGAGTCCTCGACAAAAGTCACTTTCATTTCTTCAACGAAGAATCCTCAACTCACAGAACTCAAATCAGAAGATCCAAGGATTCAGTTCGAGATCGTCGATTCCCCCGCTGAGGGCGAAACGACACTGGAAGTCCACTCGTTGTCGACTTGGCCTGCGGGGCGTTTCAGTTCCAAAATTACGGGACTTTGTAACGGCTTACCTTTCATACTGCCTGTGAGAGGGCGGGCCTTTGGACTGCTGATTCATGAGCCGCATTCATGGAATCTGAAACAGGTTCGCAATTCAGGCCCGATTGCAGAAACGATGACGGTCAGCAGAGCAGACGGCAAACCACTCACCATCGAATCGATGCGAGTGGAATGGCTCAGGCCAGTCGATGGCTTTCAGGTAACCCTGTTACAGGAATCTCAGAATGACGGCTCCATAATAATTAAAGCGATCGCCACAGAACCGGTCCCCAAAGTCAATAAAGGGTTTTACGGTAAGGTGATCTTGACGACTGGCCTGGAAGAAGAACCACAGATTGAAATTGATCTCTTGGGTGTGATCCAGTTGCCAAAGAAGAACTGAGGGAGAATGAAGCTCCAACAATTGATTTCTCAATTTGGAGGAAGCTGCGAAGGGGACGAATCGGTGAACGTCACCGCCGTCGCAGATCCCGAAAAGGCCCAAGCTGGAGAATTGGCTTGGATCGGGGACGGTCGATACGACGACGTCGATTGCCAAGCCTCTGTGATTCTGTTGAAAGATGATCAAGTCGCACCGGAGCAGCATTCCGCCACGGCACTGTGGCGCCATCCGATGCCGAATAAAGCTTTCGCCTTGACGCTTTCCTCACTCCACCCCGAGGCCCCACCCGAGTTTTCTGGAGTGCACCCATCCGCGGTGGTCATGCCTGGATCAAAGATTGCGGACGATTGCCACGTCGGCCCCTTTGCTTTTATCGGTAAAGATGTGGAGATCGAGTCTGGTGTAATCGTTGAACCCGGCGCGGTGATATACGGACCTACGACGATCGGGTCCGGTACACGAATTCACAGCCAGGTGACAATTCTCGGTTCGTCACGAATCGGCAAAGACTGCATTCTGTACCCAGGAGCCGTCATCGGCGGCGATGGATTCGGCTTCGTAGCAGATGCGAGCGGTGCTCTTCGAGTGCCCCACCGCGGAGGGGTGGAAATCGGCGATGACGTCGAAGTCGGTTGCTCCAGCACCATCGACAGAGGTGTCTTGGGCGACACCGTGATCGGAGCTGGAACCAAGATCGACAACCTCGTGCACGTAGCCCACAACGTCAAAATCGGCGCCAACTCCTACTTGGCAGCCCAAGTCGGCATCGCAGGATCTGCGACCATCGGGGACCAGTGCGAGTTCGGCGGCCAAAGCGGCATGATCGGACACGCCGAGATTGGCTCCAGAGTCCGTGTTGCAGCGAAGTCTGCTGTTCTCTCTGGTGGCGCAGAAGAAGTCACACTCATGGGAATCCCCGCCACAGAAGCGAGCAAAATGCGGCGTATCTTTGCGATTATCCAGCAACTACCCGAGCTGAGAGATCGTATTTCGCAGTTGGAAAAACAGATCAAAGAAGAAGACGCATGAGCCAGTCTGCATTATCACCGGGTGACTTGCCCAGGGGATCAAGATTCTCTATAAGCAAGACATTACTCGATAAACGGAATAAGCATCGGGGGGCCTGTAGCTCAGTTGGGAGAGCGCTGCGTTCGCAATGCAGAGGTCGTGAGTTCGAATCTCATCAGGTCCACCAACCGTTTTCGTCCCGAAGTGCGAATCTCAAAACGGCTTTCTTCGCTTCACTTCTGGTATTTGCAATCATGTCCACAGGTTGTAGCAGCGTTGAGAAACTCTTCCGCGATCCAACTCCTGTTCCTTCGGAGGTCAAACTTATGAATACCAGAGTTGTCGTTGTTCACGGTTTGTTTAGAACACAACGAGCGATGCGGCCCCTTCGTAAACCCTTGAAAAACGCTGGCTATGAAGTCCTCGAATATCGATACCCGACCACTCGCCTCGAAGTGACAGATCATGCCGAATCACTGAGGGAATATCTGATCCAATTAGTGGCCGAAGACCCCGATAGAACTGTTCGCTTGGTAGGACACAGTCTCGGAGCGGTGATCAGTGTGCTGGCGACGACGCCTGGGATCCCCGGCATCGATCGGGTTGTTCAGATTGCGCCACCCAATCTCGGTTCTCCTGTTGCGGAGAAGTTTGAAGGTCTCTTTGGTCGCTTCATCGTTCCGCTGAAAGAACTCAGCGAAAATACCGGAGGCCCCCTACCGCTCGGTGTCGAACCGGGAACCCCTACCGGCGTCATCGCCGCCGAAAGTGACCCGATGGTGCCCATCCGCTGCACGTCTCTACGAGGATCCACCGATCACATTCAATTACCGGGTTCTCATACTTTCGTCTTCTGGCGTGATAAAACTCAAAAGGAAATCATCCACTTCCTCGACAATGGTCGCTTTTCCGATTCAGCAAAGAGGGTTGAATCGGATCAAAAGCCCTGATTCGCAACGAATCTATCCAGGAATTCCACAATTTCAGCTGCCAGCGAATCGGTCTCCAAAACTTCGAAGGTTTTTATNGGACGGTGTTTTTTCATCTGATGAGAATACCGAGGGTCATAATGCCGCTCGAGGAGGTTTTCAGCGACGGTCTTTGTGTCACCCCGTTCTAGCATGGCGCACATTTCATCAATCTCTTCATCGTCGTAATCGCTATGGGGACCTAATGATCGAATCCTCTCAGAGAGAGGTCCCCAGCCCTCTTCAGTTTGGTAGTCTGCCTCTAAAATTTGGCAGCGTAGCTCCATTTCAGCATAGAGCTGAATGCGCGGAGCCGACTGCATCTGCTGCCATAATGATAATGGAATCTCCCGGTTACCAACCTTGCGACTCTCCGCCTCCACCAAAATCCAACCCGGCCGCGATCCAATCGATTTACTAAATTGAAACAACCTCGACTCAAATCGCTTTTGGGAGACTGGATTCAAACCGACGTCACCCAAAATAGAACTACGGTGATCGGCATATCCTTCAAGATCAATAATGCTATGGGGCCTAGCCTTCGATATCGATCGCAGAATCTTCGTTTTCCCAGTTCCGGTTAAACCATCCAGAACAAACAAATTGGGGAAATCTAATTTCGCCAAGTGACGACGAACAGATTTTCGGTATCCGCGGTAGCCATCGACGAGCTGCATAGATTGATGACCGCATTCGACGAGGAACTGAACGACGTGACGAGAACGATCGCCTCCCCTGGCACAACAAATAACGACTCTTATTTGGTCTCGAATATGAGCTTCTAGATGGCCCAGAAAGGTCTTCAGTCGA
>NHDG01000122.1 GCA_002167285.1 Planctomycetia bacterium TMED53 | reverse complement strand
TTTCAGCAATCTCTTCATTGACCTGAAACTTGTAGTCTTCATCGAGAATATTTGTGAGTTTCAGTTTGAGCTTACCGCTCTCAAATCTTTTTGAAATTATCCAATCGAGATCCAATCGAGGTTGCTCATATTCGTCAGGCAATCCGTTTGCCCCCACACTTGAGATACGCTCTCCAAATGTATTGAACTGTAAACTCGATTCCAGGCCCAAGTCTGGACTCTCCCAGTAAATTCCCAAATTGGCCACATACTCAGGTTGACCTTGCAGAGGTCTTTTCAAATTTGTTTGAGCCAGCAAAGGCGTAACAATCGCAGTTACTTCACTATCAATATAGGCCAGGTTCAAACTGAGCAGGAATCCTTCAAACACTGGATTCAACCTGGAAAGATCTGTGCGCGCTTCCATTTCAATACCAAAGAGGTCTCCGTCTTTGGCATTGAGGAAACTCTTGATCAAAGCCGATGCGGCCTGCAGTTGCACCTGTTCGATGGGCTTATCCAGCTTCTTGTAAAACAATCCCATTGAAAATATCTCATCAGGAGTGGGATATGTTTCATAACGCACATCAAAGTTTTGTAGTGTTGCGGTCTCCAAATCAGGATTTCCCTGAACCGAAAAACTTCCGAGAGTATCCGTGTACTGAGCCTCTGAGAGTTCCCTTAATTGGGGACGACTCACTGTTTGGCTGATACCCACTCTCAGTTGTCGATTTTCTTCTACTTCATAAGTCAGGTTGATTGCCGGTAGTAGGTCGGTCGTTTTATTAACCGCTTCGATCTCACCATTTCCGAACAATTCAAATGTACGTACCTCTTGATTCGAGGCTTCCATTCGCAGGCCGCCCTGAACCCTGAACTGTTCGGAAAGCAGAAATGAAGTCGCTGCAAAACCTGAATACAGTTGCTGCTGAGCATCATAATTGTCAGTTGATCGGGTGAACTCTTCTAGAACAAATCCCGTGGGATGTATGTTTTCATCGATAAACAAAAGTTCAGCAGGAAGTGAAAAATCGATGGGGATACCGTTAGCATTGTTGACTCCCGCACGCCTGTAACGGAAGAGCCTTGCTGAAAAGTTACGATCCCGAAAAGTCATCCCTAACCCGAATTTCAAATACTGGGATGGAAGCAATGCCAGAGGATCTGTATTTGGATCTTTCATGGCGAATGGGCTAAAGGGAATCGAGATTTGGGCCGCTGTATCAATCACGTTTTCATCCAGAAAGTAGAAATCTCTACTTCCGCTGAATGATTTGTCATACCAGCGATACTTTTCAATGATGGTATCCGGTACTCCATCTGAATCAGTATCCACCTGCAATGCTGACAACTCATACTTGTTAGAGCGCGTATCAGGCTCATCCCTTTCCGTATAGGAATAAGAAGTTTTCCAGGTCAGTAATGAATCTCCCACAAGTAAATGCTCGCCGGTTAACTGGGAGTTAAAGATGGCTCTCTCAATGTAACGGAACTGTGTGAATCGAACAGGCTCGCCATTATCAACATTGACGCCTTCTGTGAGATTGACCGAATCTGAGGTGTTCCTTGACATAATATTGCGGAAAGAGATTTTTTGAGCCGGAGAGTGCTCATAGGTCATACTGAAGATCCCTGTGAGATCGACACCAAAAGAGCTGGAGTCGATGGTGTAGTCATTGAAAAGAACGAGGTCTTCTCCAGCGACACCAAAATCGACTTTTCTACGATCTTCAATGTTCTGATAGGAGTTTGAATACGAGAGCGATCCGACATATCCAAATCTCGACAAACCGTCTAATTCCACTTTATCGCCGAAGGCAAAATCAAATCCGAACCCCGGCATTGCCGTTGATTCCATGAGTGCCCAGTTGTTGTTGAAACTTCTTCCGACCGCCTGTACGCCTTCTGCACCCAAATTTCCGATAGCTATTCTTACTGAGGGAAATCCATCGGGAAGTCCGCGAGTTCCGTCATCAAACCCCAGGAAGTCGTAATTCCCGCCCTTGTATGTATTAAAATTTTCAAAGGTAGTCTGGGAATTATAAGAAGTTCCAATTCCTATTTTTGTGAATGCACTTTCCGGGACACCCACCGTAGTGATTCGAACAGATCCACCCGCAAACTCCCCCGGTAATTCCGGCGAGTAAGACTTTGAGACCACTACAGATTCGATAATGCTTGAAGGAAAAAGATCGAGAGGAACGACTTTTTTAGCCGGCTCTGGAGAAGGAATACTGGTCCCATCCAAAAGCGTCTGACTGTATCGCCCACCCAAACCTCTTACGTACGCGAACTTTCCTCCCACAATAGTGACCGCTGGTAATCGACTGACGACTTCACCCGCATCAGAGGAACCACTCTTCGATATCTCTTCTGCACCAACTCGATCACTCACTTCTGTAGCGAATCGCCTTTCCAGTAATTGCTTTCTTGCACTGGCCTCGAGAAGTCTTCCTCGAACTTCGATGGTGCTGGCATCCGAATCCTCTGGGAGAATCACGGGAATATTAATTGATTCTCCTGCTGTAACGGTGACTGGAACCCGCTGAGTCAAAAAGCCTGGAGCCGAAACCTCAACGATTAGCTCACCGGCCTTGACCGTAGCTGAAAAGGCCCCCTCAAGGCTCGTCGCAAGAGTAATGTCAGCCTGGCCCGGTGATTCTATTTTTATAGCGGCGGCGCCGATGGGGGAATTGTCTGAGGCTCTCGTAACCACTCCCGAGAGCAATGCAGAAGGTTCTTGCCCAATCAGGTCTTTCATGAAGACAGGAAACAGGAGAGGGATCAGAATTGTCAGCTTCAAATTCATGATTCACCACTTGCTCAAAATCGCTGGTTGACGATTTGATTGAACGACTGACTCCGGCTCGTTTCCCTCTTGTAAACGTCTCCCTACACCCCTGTAGAGAAAGAAGGAAATCCCGCCAGCAGCTCGCTATGTCAAGAAGTTGGACTTCTTTCTGAAAACACGAATGCAGGCATGGGGAAGTTAACCAAACCACGTTAAGAAAAGATAAAGACCACAACAGGAACCCGAAAACCGACAGCCCAAATCTTCTACAAATTATCTTTCCGTCTTCACTATTGCTTCACTGAAGTGGTGCACACTTTGGGCATGAAGGTCAGGGAAAAGTCATTTTCAGCCTTCAACTTTTGGTATTCGAGAAGTGAGCACAGGTAGTGCACACAACAGGGTTCATGGATTTTGCTGACGTAGATCAAAAGTCAGCAGTTTTGAAAGTGTCAGAGGAGAAGATCATGTTCCGTAAAATCAGTTTTGTGGTTGTTATGCTTAGTTGCATTCAGTTCGGAGACTTTGCAAATGCACAGTCTTCCCAGTTCATGCGTGGAGATCACAACCAGGATCGCGCCGTCAACATTGGTGACGCCGTTGGTATTCTTGGCTTCCTTTTCTCCGGTGGTGCAGCCCCCATTTGTGAGGACGCCAGTGATATCAACGACGACGGCTCCATCAACATTGGTGACGCTGTCAGCCTTTTGGGATTCCTTTTCTCCGGTGGAGTTGCTCCCGCCGAGCCTTTCCTGACCTGGGAAGCAGACCCTACCCCGGACACCCTTGGTTGCAAGGCTGTGTCCACCGTCGGTGGAGACATCACCGCTGACATTGTCTTGACCAATGACACGACCTGGCTTCTTGAGCCGACCTTCGTCAAAGACGGTGTGACCATGACCATTCAGGCCGGAACCACCATCGTGGGTGACAACGCCACTCAGGGATTCCTTGCCATCGAGCGTGGTGGAGTCCTGAATGCTATCGGTACTGCAAATGCACCGATCGTCTTCACCTCCGGAAGTGACCGTGGAACCCGTTCTGCAGGTGACTGGGGTGGTATCATCGTCATCGGTAACGGTGCCAACAACATTCCTGGTGGAACCTCCCTCGTTGAAGGTCTTCAGAACACCACCTACGGAAGTGCAAACCCTGTTGCTGACGAGAACAGCGGAACCATGTCTTACGTTCGCTGCGAGTTTGGTGGAACCGAGATCTCCCCGAACAACGAGATCAACTCCATCACCCTTGCTTCCTGCGGTTCTGGAACCAACTACGACCACGTGATGTGCAAGTCCAACCTCGACGACGGTTTCGAGTGGTTCGGTGGCGGTGCCAACCTTGAGTTCGGTATCTGCTACGGTGTGGACGACGACGACTTCGACGGATCCTTCGGCTGGAACGGTAACGTTCAGAACATCGTCGGTATCAAGAACAACTTCCTTGATGGTGCCAACGACCGTGGCTTCGAGTTCGATGGTTCCGAGCTGAACTTCACCGACACCCCCTTCACCAACGCCACCATCAACAACTTCACCGTGATCGGTGAGGACATCCAGGGTGCTCAGGGTGCAGACGCTGGTGCCGTGATCCGTCGTGGTTGCCAGGGAACCTGGACCAACGGAATCGTTGAGGGCTGGGCTGACGCAGGCTGGGACATCGACGATGCCGCCACCACCACCAACGGTGTGGTTACCTGCGACGGAATCACCTTCGCCAACAACAACGAAGACTTCGAGACCGGTGACGACGAGACCGTGGCCTCTGGTTACGCCTACACCACCGGTGAACTTCTTACGACTACCTTCACCAACAACCAGTTCGCAGGAGCCACCAGCGTTCTTCTGAGCCTGGATCCGTCCAGCGACGACTTCTGCCGCCCGGACCTCAGTGTGGTCAGCGGTGGAATCAACGGCACTGCATACCGCGGTGGTGTTGACCCGAATGCAGGATCCGCCAACTGGCTTCGCTCCATGTGGGTTTCCTGGGACGACAACTAAGTTTCTCCCAGGCCTGCAGATAGTGGCCTGATCTGAAGCATTGCCCCCGATCTCTTAGGAGATCGGGGGCCTTTTTTTTGTGTCGACTCCGCGGAATCCCGTGATTTCCTGATCCTTGGGGTCGGAATCTGCCTTATTCTTGGAATTGAACTCGAGCCAAATCCGACTGGAGGCCCCAATGCTGCCGATGCGTGGTTCCTTTCTCCTGACCCTGATTCCGCTACCGATACTGCTTTTCACCATCGTCGGTTGTACGGGTGGAAGTGGAAACAAGGTGGATCTCTCTGCCGGCAAGCCCGAACTGCGAGCCCTTCATTTGAAGGGTCACGCCCTGATCAGCCAGCACCGCTTCGAGGACGCTGAAAAAGAACTGACCAACCTGATCAGCCAGGCCCCCGACAGTTTTGTTCCCCTCTTCAACCTCGGTGTGGCTCAGCTCAATCAGGCTGAAAAGGGTGTCGACAAAGCCATCGTCAATTTTGAAAAGGCCCGCAGCCTTCGCCCGGATCACCCCGGTGTCCCCTACAATCTCGGCATCATTCGCCGCTTCAAGGGAGAAGAGGAAGCGGCACTGGTCGAATTTCGCAAGGCCCTCGAGCTCGCCCCCCGGGATTCGGACTGTCATTACCAGGTCGCCATCGGCCTGCTGAGAACCGGCCAACAGGAACTGGCTCTGCCCCATTTCGAAATGGCGGTACAGCTGGATCCAACCATTCGCGGAGCGTGGAACAACCTGCAGTTGATGTGGCGTCGATCCGGCCGCATTGAAGAAGCCAACAAAGCCCTCGCCACCTTCAAGGCACTGGAAAAAAGTGGTCAGGGCAGGGCCCACAGCACGAAGTACACGGAACAGGGAAAGATCTCGGAAGCGATCCGGGATTGGGCTGAGCCGGTTTTCTCGATCGATCAGGGGGCTGTCAAAGCGGTGGGCGAATTCGACGTTGAGCAGATCACCCTGGCTGATCCCAGTGATCCTTTTGCCCCCATGGCGTTGGTCGATTCTGATCTCAATTGCATTCCGAGTCTGTGGATCGCCGGTAAAAACGGAAGAAGTATCCACCTCAGCGAGAGTGCTCATTCCGTCAGCGCCCTGAGTGCGCTCGATGATGCTCAGGCCTTTTGTGTCGGCGATGTCGATGAAGATGGCCTCGTGGACCTGGTCGTTGCTCGCAAGGACCGGGTGGTCATCCTCAAAGGAGATGGTTCCGAGACCCCAACCTTCCAAGAAGAGATCAGTGAATTCCCCGGCGAATTCACTTCGGTCCTCCTCGCAGATATCGATATGGAATCGGATCTCGACCTGCTGCTGATCGATGCTGAGGGGAATCTCTTCCTCGCTCTGAATGAGGGCAAAAGCTTCCGCCCCATCATTGAATCTCCGGCTCTCCCTAATGTATCCGGAGTTCGTGAAATCGTAGCGGTCAGAGATCTCGATGAAGACCGGGATGTGGACCTGCTGTTGCTCACCGATCAAGGATTGACATGGATCGCCGGTGCACCGGAATGGCAGTTCACTCTAGCCCCCAAAAATCGGCCCCTCTTCAGTCAAGAAGATGGGTCCTTCACCAAAAATATGAGCCATCCGAGATTGGCTGATTTGGATGGAGACTTGAGAGAAGATCTCATCTTCATCCGGCATGACTCCCTCACCGAAGGCGAACCCCGCGGTGCGATCAGCTACCTCAGTCGGCATGGTAATTCCCGCTCAGAAGCGGGCGTTCCTCTCTTCACTCGCCCCAATGATTCCGAAGATCTTTTTCAAGGCCCCGTCGATTTCTTCAACACACACCCCTGTGATCTCAACAACGACGGCTGGCTCGATCCGGTAGCGAGCTTTGATGCGGGGGGCCTATTTACTTCAGGAATCAGTCTGAAACGGGATCCCGACAAAGACACCTTTGTCCCTCTGATTCCCACTGAAGTCATGGGATCGATCATCGCCAGTGGCGATATCGATGGTGATGGCGATATCGACCTGATCAATCTTTCGAAGCAAGGAGAGCCCATCGGGCTCCAACTTCAACGGAGCCTATTCGCGCAAAACAACCTGGATCAGCACACCTTCCGTGCCCATCTAGGTGGTCGCCGGGATGGGGATGACCGCCGCACCAACTTGCTCGGCTTTGGTACCAGGGTAGAGCTTCGCAGCGGAGATCTGGCAACGGTCCGTTATCAGGAAGGAAGTCATGGGCAGAATGCCCGCGGCTTCCAGCCGCTGGTCATCGCCATCGGTGATCGAACAGCCATCGACAGTGTCACCCTCGATTGGCCCGATGGGGTCCTGCAATCGGAGCTGGGTGTCGCCATCGATCAATGCCAGGAGATCGAGGAGATCCAAAGAAAAGCTTCTTCCTGTCCCCTCCTCTTTACCTTCGCCGATGGTCGCTGGAACTTCATCACCGACTTCATGGGTGGCGGTGGTCTCGGTTTCTGGATCGGCCCCGGTGAGTTTGCGCCTTCCGAACCGACAGAAGTGGTCCGTATCGCTCCAGAGAAACTGAAAGCCATCGACGGGGTCGTTCGCGTCAGCATCATGGAACCGATGCAGGAGATCTGCTACACCGACCGCCTTTCACTGACCGCCGTCGATCACCCACCTGCGAGCGATTGCTATCCAGAGGAGTACTTCCCGGTAAAGGGGCCTGCTCCATCTGGCGCACCGGTCGTCGTCGAAGAATCAAAAATGCTATTCCCTGCCCGTGTCAGAGATCTCGATGGGGAACAAGATGTCTCTGCGCTGATGAAGAAGGACCGCACCTACATCGGACCCAGGGCTCTGGTCCCAGAGTGGGTCGGCTACTGCGCGCCCCAAGCGTGGACCTTCGAGTTTGACGAAACTCCGACTGCCAACGGTCAACGCAGCGCTCTCTTCCTCGACGGTTGGGTGGAGTATCCCTACTCTCGTGTCAACTTTGCCGCTTGGCAGGGGGAGCAACGTCTCTCAGCACCGACCATCTCATGGCGCAAGGATGAAGATTCTGAGTGGCAACTGATCGGTCAAGAGTTTGGCTACCCTGCCGGGATGCCAAAAACGATGGTCCTCGATGTCACCGAAGCGGTGGCACAAGGAGCCCACCACTTCCGCTTCGAATCAAATCTGGAACTTTATTGGGACCAAGTCTTCCTCGCTTCCATCACAGATCCTACCGTCACTACTGAACTCACTTTGAAATCGGCGATCCTCCGTGATGGCGGTTACCCTCGGGAATACAGCGACGACGGCAAGAAGCCAAACACCTACCACTACGAAGAGCGCCAGCCGACCCTTGACTATCGAGCGATGGAGTACGGCAAGGTCACCCGACGTGGCCGCGTAGATGAGTTGTTGCTGGAAGCGGATGACCGTTTCGTCATCCTTGGGGGTGGCGATGAGTTGCTCGTCGAGTTCGACGCGACGCAGCTGCCGGCACTCAAGCCCGGTTGGAAACGCACGTGGATGCTCGACACCTTCGGCTGGTGCAAGGATCTCGATCCTTTAACCGCTGAAAGAGCCGGAGTGGGACCATTGCCCTTCATGAACATGAGTGGCTATCCGCCGAAGGCGGATGATCCCGCTCCAGATCGTCTCGAATACGAGAAAACCTGGAACACGCGATCGGACTGAGGTTCCTAAAACTCGATTTTAAAGATCGGAAGTCCGCTTTTCAGGGGCCTTCACACTCCATTGAATCTGAAGTCGGATCGATTCCAGGATTCGGATAAGGTGATGGAATTGTGAGTTCAGAGTTGTTCAGTGCTTCAATCATAAATGTAACATCAAACAAATTAACAAAACCGTCGTCATTCACATCTAAGCGGTCACCACACTGAGTGGTAATCGGGGCTCCATTTAAATGCCCAATAAGAAGATTAGTATCTAGAAGATTTACTTCTTGATCGAGATTCAAGTCTCCTCTGACAAACAGATATGCCCCGACAGGTGCACTATTAGCAGACCCGGGAGTGGCTGCAGTCAGTACCCATACAGGCTCTTCACCATCTTGAAAGCGACCCATGCTTTCATCTGCCCCGATCAAATCTGCATTAAAGACAAAGAAATCAGAAGATTGATTGAGCACATAGATCTGATCTCCAGTCTCTTCAGGCATGAAGTCAATGTGCAGATCGTCCGGATTTCCATCGCCTCCGAAAAACAGTACCAAGAACTCTCCGGGCTCAATCACCGTCTCCGATGAGTCACAGGGAAACTGCCATCTTTGATTATCTGCCAAAGAATCAGAGAAATAGGCATTCGCAAGATCGACGGGGTCAGTTCCAAAATTGTAAAACTCGATCCATGGGAAAAATTGACCGGTGCTATCGCTCAGCGTAGATACATTTTCCAACATGACTTCATTGATGGAGACGGTCACTGCTGCCGCAGTCGGAACCGGACAAGGATCGACGACGACCGGAGGTTTGACCCCTGCATCCGGGGCGACCGTCAGAGAATTGCTATCGCTACAGCCCAACAGGCAAAGAAATGCAACGACGCTGAAATTCAAAATGTGGTTCTTCATTTGGCTCTTCCCCTTCAGCACCTGATCTCACTGCTGCTGATTTCCCCATGAAGGAAGCCAAAATCTCCGAGAGATCGGAGACTGAGCGGACTTGGCTACCCGGTGCTTAGTCAGATTTCAGACTACAAGCCAAATGACTCCCACAACAAGACTTAAATCGAGATTTTTGGCGAAGGTCTACGAACAGAATTTGCTCAGGCGAAGCGGCGGTGGGTCCCGCGGGGGACATCTGGATCATCGCCGCGATCGATGCGCTCCTGGCGAATCTTCTCGGCGTACGCTTCGTAGGAACCTTCGAAGAATCGACCTCCACCTTCTCCATCGAGGGCGAGAATATTGGTCGCCACCCGGTCGAGGAAGTAACGGTCGTGGCTGACGACGATGGCGCAGCCCGGGAACGCTTCCAGCGCTTCTTCGAGTAATCGCAGAGTCGGAATATCGAGGTCGTTGGTCGGTTCGTCGAGGATCACCAGGTTTCCGCCACGGCGTAGCATCTTTGCCATCTGCACGCGGTTGCGCTGTCCCCCGGAGCAATCGCCAACCCTCTTTTCCTGTTCCTCACCGGTAAATCCGAAGCGCGCGACGTAGGCCCGGCTGGCGATTTCAACTTTGCCCACCTGGAAGACATCGTAGCCCTCGGAGATATTTTGATAGATGGTCTTATTGTCATCCAACTCCTGGCGACTCTGATCGGCGAAGCACAGCTCGACTGTCGATCCTAAATCGACGCTCCCCGAGTCCGGCTCAATTTGGTCCGCGATCAAACGCATCAAGGTCGTCTTACCGGCACCGTTAGGTCCGATCACGCCGACGATGGCTCCCGGGCGCAACTCAAAGGAAAGATCATCGAAGAGCACCCGGCCGTCGTAGGATTTGGTCATGCCACGAACTTCGAGAACCTTATCTCCGAGCTTGGTTTCACAAGGGATCGCCAAAGCGGGGACGTCCTTGCGTGACTCATAGACCTGCTCCTGCAACTTGTGGAACGCTTCGACACGGGCCTTACTCTTTTTCGCCCGAGCTCTGGGGGTCTGGCGGATCCAATCCAGTTCTTTGTTCAGCTGCTTGCGACGGTCATCTTCCTGGCGCTGTTCGACCTAGAGCATTTTGGCTTTCTGCTCCAGGTATTGGCTGTAGTTACCTTCGAAGGGAGTTCCACGGCCACGGTCGATCTCCAACATCCAACCGACCACATTGTCGAGGAAGTATCGATCGTGAGTGATCAGCAGGACGGTTCCTTCGTAGTTTGCCAAATGGCGCTCGAGCCACGCTGTCGTATCCGCATCCAAGTGGTTGGTCGGCTCGTCCAGTAACAAGATATCCGGGTGCGCCAACAAGGTGCGGCACAATGCGATCCTGCGCTTCTCTCCCCCGGAGAGGTGCGCGACCAACGAATCCCCGGGAGGGCAATTCAGAGCGTGCATCGCCTGGTCAATTTGGCGATCGATTTCCCAGGCATCGCTGTTGTCGATCTTCTCCTGCAATTCAGCGAGTCGATCGTAAGCCTCCTGCATCTCCTTGTCAGAAAGCTCTGTCGCCAACGATTCTGTGACAGAGTTGTACTCATCGAGAAGCTGCCTCACCTTGGAAGCCCCCATCTCGACATTTTCCCGAACTGTTTTTGTTTCATCGAGCGCCGGCTCCTGGGGTACGTAACCAATCGTCGCCCCTTTGGCGAGGGTCACTGTGCCATCGTAGCCGTCATCGACTCCTGCGATGATCTTCAGAAGCGTAGACTTTCCGCAACCGTTGATACCGATCAGTCCGATCTTCGCTCCGCGGAAAAAACCGAGAGTGATGCCCTTGAGAACATCCTTCGATCCGTAGGACCGATGAACATCCGTTACCTGAAAAATTACTTCCTGGGAATCACTCATCTTGTCACTCGTTTCCTTCGGCAAATGCGCGGCTATGCCTGGCGGGAATCCACCGCCGAATAAATCTCAGAGTGCTCTGGGAAAC
>NHDG01000121.1:13593-26431 GCA_002167285.1 Planctomycetia bacterium TMED53 | reverse complement strand
TTGAATGTTTATACGTTCGACCGGGATGTTGGAGGGGAACAACTCAACAGTATTGAGAGGTGATGAGAAACAGAAGCTCAACAGTATTGAGAGGTGAAGTGAAACGGAAGTGTTGTTTATGGTGTTGATGTTATTGATCGTGTTGTATCTCGTGTTGTGGTGGTGGCTGTTGGCAGTGCGACTGGACTGCTGATGCGAGCGCAGCGAGCACTCAGCTGGTCCGCAGGAGAAGGAGCACAGCTGAGGGGGTTGACAACGCTCAACAGTTGTGCTATGTTCTGCAGTGTTGGCTTAAGTCAACGTTGTTCCCTTACTCAACTGATCATGTTTGAACTACCTTGCGGGACCAAGTACAAAGCCAAGCGAAACAAGCGTGGTTATCACGCTTACGGTGTTGTGCTCGAGCTTGAGTTTCCGTGGCAAGCGGAGCCTTACTGGACGCTTGCCAGCTCACACGTCACTGCAGCGGCTGCAAAGAGGGCGTTAAAGAAAGCGTTGAAAGAATCATCACACGGTGTTTCTGGACACGTTGTGGAGGCCAGCTGAAGGGCTTGGCGTGGTGGAGATGCTCGGGAGGCTTAAGTCTGATGTCCGCAGGACACTCAGGCTGTCGGCCTCCCTTTTTTTGTCTTGTTGTGAGAACTGTTGACGATGCTCAACAGTGTGGTGTATGCTCTGCATGGTTGGCTTAGGTCTGATGTCCGCAGGACACTCAGGCTGTAGGTCAACGGTCCCTTGCAACAAAGCAATGGCCCAACGGATCAAACGAGAACCAGCCTTCAACCCTTTACTCCCTTCAAAACCATGATCAAAACAATGTTTGCAGCAGCCTGTGTCGCGGCCTGCTGCTGTGGTGAACCTGCCAAGGCTGACCGCCTGTTTTATACAGGAGAATCAATCTATGGCGGCAATTCTTACAACTACGGCAAGTACAGAACCGACACCTTGCGATCAAATCCAATAATGGGCACAGAAGTGATTCGGGACAACAACGGCAATCGTTGGACGTGTCGCAGTTACAGCAACACATGCAAACCACAAAACAACAGCTACTGATGAGAAAAAAATACAGACTCGAAACCAATTACAATCACGTTCATTACAAGTTCAAGCAAGTCCCGAAAAACTCAACGTGGACTTGTATTACTTCCTATGACACGAGAGAAGAAGCGGAAGCTGATCTTGAGTTTTACAGGAGGATACAACCTAATGCTCGCGCTGGCCGTCCCCTTTTTATCTGGCGTCTCACTGTTTCTGAATCATGAAAAATAGAATCATTCAAGTCTCCGTGCCTGAAACTTATTTTGTGATTCTATCTAGAATTGCAGAGTTACGGGGGCACACATTGTCTGGTGTTAGTTGTCAGTATTTAAGTCAGTCACTAGCACTCAATGCTCAAAAAGAAATTGAACTCCTTGAAAAATTTGGATCATGAACAATCAATCCCTTATCAACGCACTGTCTTTTGCTGAGCAGATTCATCCACAATTGAGAGTTTCACAACTCAAGTTTTTGTGGCTTGTTGAGCGCAATCCGGGGTGCACACAATCACAGCTAGCTGATTTGATGGGAGTAACACTCCCTGCCATTTCTCGGCAAATTGACACGTTTGGTTTTACCTTTTCTATAAAAAGGAAAGGCAGACACCTAAACCTTGGCTTTGTTGAGGCAGTGCGATCAAGCATCGATGAGCGAGCCATTCGTATCAATCTCTCACCAAAAGGGAGAAAATTTCTTGACTCTTTCACCAACATTATTCAGCCTGGATCATGACCACTGAATCAAAGTACGTTTCACAATGGACTGCCACTTTCTACAAGGTGGAATACGGCAGAGAGGTGAAAGGCAAAAGCGCTCAGTTCTTTGCTTCGTCTCTTTACACACAACGCTGGCACACAACGCTTGCAAAGCGTGCTCTTGGCTTTAGCACCGTTAACAGCACTACAGCAGTCGTCAGCCCTGATGAATTCATCATCAAGATGAAGAGCCTCGGGGCGTTTATCGAGTGCAAGCGAGGCAAATTCCCTGCGGCTGCTAAGCCAACACCGCTGGATGAGCCCGGTCTTGTGATGGGGGTAGGGGAGTGAAGGTCCGCTGCCTCGATCCGTATGGATGGCGCACCAGGCCAAAGCCTGCAGCACTGTTGCACTACTACAAAGCCCGGCACTTTAAAGTTTTGCACGTTACGCGTCAGGGAGTGCGAACATTTGCAGTACTCTTAGCACTTTCAACACTGTTGACACTAGTCTTTTTGTGAACCATGTTTTCCATTCTTCATGCATCCCTCACCAACACTAGGACCGTTGGTGATCACTTATTTCAGCAACACGCAACAACTGAATGGCTCGAAGACGAAGCCAAAGCTTGGGACAGAATTCAAGCAAGTAGCTTGAATTTTTTGAACTACAAACTAACGCTGTATCGATTGAAATCATGTCACTTAAACAGTCAGCCTTGGCACAAGACATTCAGGGCTTCAAGGTAGCAATGCTTCAGCATCAACAAATAAGAGTCTCACAGCTGTTGTTTCTATGGGCTGTGGCATACAAGCCAAACTCAACTCACTCTGAAATAGCAGCTGAAACAGGCCTATCCATCGGCGGTGTCAGCCGAAACGTTGACATCTTTGGATCACGCAAACCTAAATCAGGCCGCGAAAAATGCCTTGGCTTAGTTGATGTCAAGAACAATCCACATGATGACCGAACCATGTTGATTGATCTGACTGATAAAGGTCGCAATTTCATTGAACTCTACCAACAATGTGCTCATGGGAATCTCGTTTGAAAATGGCAGGTGGCGTGCTCGCGTCACCGTTGACGGCAAGTGTCTTTCAAGACGCGGCTTTGGATCAAAAGAGGATGCTGAGGCATGGCTTTTGGCAACAAAACAAGCCGCTGTATCACTGAAAAAACCTCACCTCGGCAGTATTGATCCTGCTTTTGATGCTGCTGCACTGCAAGACAGGAGCGTTGCAGCGGTCTGTCGCATGGCTCTCCGTCTTGACTGGCCTGACAGCCGGATAGGCAGGGAGCGAGGCGTCAGGGCAGCACGAATGCTTGGCTTGGAAAGGCCAATCATTGAGATCACAACTGAGGATCTTGATGAGATGGTGGCTGCCTTGCGTGAGGAGAACTATGAGGTCTCATCCATTCTGATTTACGTGTCTGCCGCCAGCGTCATGCTCAAGCGTGCTCTGAGGATGAGATGGATCCATCAAATGCCACTGCTGCCAGAGCGCAGAACACTGAAGCTCAGTGAACCACGTTCGTTGGTGATCAAGGCAGAGTGGTATGAACGGCTTTTGTTTTACCTAAAAAGTGACAGAGCAAAACTGTTGACACAGTTCTTGTGGCACATTGGCTGCCGGGTGGGTGAGGCACAGAATCTGCCATGGGAGCGGATTAATTTCAGCAACAAACGGATTAGTTTTATCAAGACTAAATCATCAATGCCGAGAACATTGCCAATGTCAGCAGATGTGGAGCAGATATTATTACAAGCAAAGCGATTGTATCAGCGTGGGGATTACCCATTCCCGCGTGATTATGGACATTTCAGAAATGATTACAAGCCTGCAGTGAGATTCACATGTAGAGAGCTTGGTTTAAGTGAACAAATAGAAAAAGAATGGTGCATCCATACCTTGCGCCATACCTGCTTGACCAGACTGGCCAATGCAGGGGCCAATGCTCCACAGCTGCAGCAATGGGCAGGCCATCGCTCATTGAGAGTTTCACAAGGCTACATCCACGGATCAGGCATTGATCTTGAGAGTCTTATCTCTCTTGAGGGGAGTCAAAGATCTGCAGATTGGGCCACCGTGGGCCAGCCTCACTGGTGAGAAACACTGCAGCGCAATCGATCTCAATTTTTGTGGATCACCACCAAAGTCCTGAGGTCATTGACATCTGTCAAACACCGCATCAAACCTCGCTTTCTGACTGAGACCTCTGAGAATGACCGATCAACACATCAACGTTGGCAAAGGAATCACTGCCCCACTGCTTCACGCGCAACATGAGCTGGAGAAATGGCAAGTAAGCACGGGAGGAGAGCGTGCGACTGCCGGTAAATGGCAGCGCGGAGCTGATGGCCTGCTCTCCAACAATTACGCGGCTGCATTTCTCGAAGTGGTCACCAAACAGTGGCTCAAGAGCAAGACACAGCCGCTCAATCAGGGTGTGTTGTATGGCCTGATGCAGGACGAGAAACAGGTTGCTCAGGTGGCGCTGGAAGCGCTTGTCATGGTCATCAGTAGCGACAGCGATGGCGCGTTACGCAACACCTTGGCTCGTCGCATTGGTGGCCGTGCTGAGTTCTCTCTATGGATGTGTCACCCGATATGGCAGGGCAGCCAGCTGCTGAAGCACATCAGGTTGATGAATGGTGCCTCGCTTGAGATGGGGTTGATCATTAAACGCTTGACGGATGCAGGCCTGAAGAAAGCAGCGGCTTACAAACCGTTGACAGCACAGGACAAAGTCAAGCTGGGCACTCTGCTGCTTGAGCTGATCCGTGTTTCAACAGGGATCATTGAGTTCCGGCTTGAGCCAGACCACAAGGGCCACAAGAAATGGCGGGTCTATATGACCGAGCCGTATTGGAATTTCCTGCGGAATTACAAGAAGAACTTGCTGATCATGCGGCCCGTGATGATGCCCATGCTCACGCCACCACAGGACTGGACCGACATCAGCACAGGTGGATACAACACCATTGGTACAGCTTGCAGCACGGTGCATTGGGAGCACTGGCCAACGCTGATCAAGGACGCCCAACCCTGTGTGTTGGGCAGCGTGAACTACCTGCAATCCATTGCGTTTCGCAGGAGCTTGGAACAGATCCAGCTGCAAGCAGAGGTGTGGGATCTAGGCCATGAGATTGGCAAGCTGCCATGTCGTGAGCGGATGCCACGTCCTGTTGATCAGGAGTTCAAACAGCAGGGACTAGGACCGACAGCGTTTTGGCACGCGCACTGGAAATACAAGGGTGATCAACGCAAGAACACGCAACGGATCAAGTTCATCCACAACTTGTCAGCTCATGCCCAATTGACTAAATCTTTTGCGGGCGTCAATTGCGCAAAGCCGGACGAACGGTTTCATTTTGTCCATTACATGGACAGTCGCTGGCGGATCTATCAGCGCGGAGCACAGCTGAATTACCAAGCGTCTGATGTGCAGCGCTCACAGTTGCTGTTCGATCGTGCTGCTCCGATGCGTGGCCATGAGCGTGCTTTCTATTGGGCAATGGGTGATGCATGGGGTGTGGCAAAGAACCACTACGAGAGAGAGCAGTTCATGTATGAAAAATCTCATTTAATTCTGGATGCAGGACGAGCACCGTTGGATTGCATCGGCTGGTGGGAGAACGCCAAGGATCCATGGCGTTTCGTAGCGCTGTGTCGTGAGTGGTCTCGCTACATGGAAGACGAGACTTATGAAACACGCATGGTGTTTCAGCTGGATCAAACATGCTCAGGCTATGGACACGTTGCTGCTTTGTTGCGTGACAAAAGACTGGCTGCAATGACAAACGTCATTGACTCAGGTGAGAACTGTGCAATGGATCTGTATCAGACGATTGAAGATCTCACTTTGCATGATGAGTTGTATGCCATGGCAGGTGGTGCTAATGAAAAAGATATGTACCTTGCAGCTTGGTGGATCACCAGCAATCTGGTTGATCGCAGCCTGATTAAAGAAACTTGTATGCCACTGATCTATGGACGTTCATACGAGACCATGCTTCGCATCTTGTTAATGGCAGTGCGTGATCATTGCGACAACTGGCTGACAGAAGAGGGGTACAGGGCACAGGATCTGTCTGTTGTCTTGGCTCGTGCCATTCACAACGTATGCAAGAAGGTCTTGCCTGGTATATCAAACCTCAGCAAGTGGCTCAGAGTGATTGGCAATACTTACATTGACGCCAAGATCCCACCCCATTGGGTCACACCAAACGGATGTAAGACAATGTGCTTTGCTCGTGAGCTTGAGCAACATGATATGTATCTCGAAGTATCAGGCAGGAGAATGAGAGTCAGCTGTAGCAAGGAGGTCAACGTGCCTAACAAACGCAAGACCGGAGCAAAGATGTGTGCTGATTTTATCCACAGTCAGGACGCTGCATTCCTGCAACGGTTTGTCTGGCACTGGAAGACATATCAGTATCCAATTGTGACGGTGCATGACTGTGTTGGCACGTCATTAGACAAGGTGGATTTAATGCACGCTGAACTGCTGGATCAGTTCAATCGGTTCTATTCAGAGGACTGGCTTGAGCTGACACGGCAGCGGGTTGAGAAACAAACAGGCAAGCGAATCAAGAAGGCTCCGTATGCAAACACGCTTGACGTGGAGCAGATCGGAACCAACAGATTTTTGTTCTGCTAATTCTTTGACATCACTCAACACTGCTGTATAATGCAGTGATGCTGGCAGCTGCTGATTGTAAGGGACCAGTTGCGTAAGTCCAGCACCTTTCACACACACACTTTCACTACCTTTCACTATGGGCAAGCAAACTTTTCCCTCTCCAATTGGCGAGGTTGCATGGGCCAACGTTGTTGAGCCTAAGCAGAACATGTTTAACGCAACTGATTACAACTGGGATATTGCTCTCGTCTTTCCTGACCACGTTGCACAGAAAGTGATCGAGAAAGTAATGGAAGAGGTTGATGCTGCTGTCAAAAGCAACATGATTACTGAGGCTGACGTTGCCAAGCCAACGTTCAAGCTGCCGTATCAACCTTCACTTAAGAAGGATGAGAACGGCAACAAGGTTCCTAACGAGGGACACACAACAATCAAGTTCAAGCGCAAGACAAAGGTGCTGAACAGAAGAACCAATGAGTACGACGCCAAAGAACCAGCCACGTTTTTTGATGCAACTCCCACAAAGATTGCACCAGTAGATCTAGGTTTTGGCAGCAAGGTCAAGGTGTTTTTCCGCCCGTATTGCTACAACAAAGGGAGCCAAGGCATCGCCTTATCTCTTGAAGCAATTCAAATTCAAGAGCTGGTACAAAAAGCTAACGGCTTTGAGATTGAATCCCTCGAAGGCGGTTACGTTGCTGAGCAGGCAGCTGATGATGCCCTGCTTGCAGCGTTGAATGATTGATGTTTAGGGCATACAACCAGCATCGGAAGCACCACAAGAAAGGTGAGTTCCGCAGCAAACAGGAAGCCCTTGTCAGCCAGGCTCTCACTGAGCTTGGCTACGACATCGATTACGAAAAAGAACGCTTTGATTACTACCTGAAGCGGTTCTACACACCAGACTTCGTGGTGAAAGGGAAGCACTTTGACTTCTACATTGAGGTCAAAGGCTGGTTCCCCAGTGACGCAAGAAGCAAGCTGCTTTCTGTTGTCACACATCACCCAACACTGCCGCTATTTGTAGCACTGCAGCAGCCTCACGCCAAGCTGAATAAAAACAGCAAGACGGAAGTGTGTCAGTGGTGTGAACGATTTGGCATTGCCTGGTGTCCCCTCCCAATACCAACTGAATTCCTTGAACAATGGGTAAATGGCTCAAGACTCACGTACCGTGCCCCAGCTGCAACTCCTCGGACGCGGCGAGCATCGACACAGAAGGATGGCTCCACTGCTTCAGCTGCGGACACCACGCCAGAACAGATGACGCTGCTCCCGCCAAAGACGAACCAGTGAATGTCTTTGATCAGGTCTACAAGAACAGTCTCGACACAAAGGAGACCACTGTCACACCGCTACCTCTTGGCACGTATGCAGCCATTGAGGATCGCAAGATCAGTGAGAAAACCTGCCGCGTCTTTGACTATCAGGTAGGCCTGCAGCGTGGCCAGCCTGCTCACTACGCCATGGTGAAAGGACAGGACGGCACCAACCAAGCTGTCCACATCCGTGTCCTGCCTAAGCAGATCACATGGATGGGCAGCCCGAAAGGTTGTCAGCTGTTCGGACAACATCAGGGCACTGGTGCACACCTCGTTATCACCGAGGGTGAGCTGGATGCCATGAGTGTGTATGAAGCAGACAAGCAGAAGCTTTACACGGTGGTATCAATCACCAGTGGAGTGAACGCTTGCCTCAGCAGCCTCAAAGCCAACCTTCAGCACATCCAAACCTTCTCTCGCGTCACTGTCTTCTTTGATATGGATGATGTGGGCAGGGAATATGCGAGAAAAGCTGCAGAGCTGATTGGTCCGAAGTGCCGCATCGTTACTAACTTCATCTTTAAGGATGCCAATGAGGCATGGATGAAAGGTGGTGGCAAAGAGATTCTCAAAGCCATCACAACTGCAGGCCGTTACACACCTGATGGTCTGATTCGTGCTGAGGATCTGGTTGAGTCCGTGCTCAATCCAAAGATTGATCGTGGCATTGACCTGCCATGGGACGGATGGAACAAAGCAACAGAAGGACTCAAGCCAGGTGAGGTCTGGCTGATAGCTGGTGGTACTGGCATCGGCAAGAGTTTGTTTACGCGATGCATTGCTTTGTTCTTATGCCTGATGGGTATCAAGGTTGCTTACTTCGGACTGGAAGAATCTTGCAACACCACGTTGGAGAGGATGCTGTCTGAACTGCTGGGTTGCCCCTTCCATCTCCTGCCACCAACAGCACGGCAAGAGATGAAAGATGACGTCAGAGAAGGGATGAAAAAGTTTGCATCCAATCTCTTACTGCTGGACAAATTTGGCAGCGAAGACATTTCTGCTTTCGTTGCCACCGTTAAACACTACGTCATCAATGAGGAATGCCGTGTCGTTGTACTTGATCACTTCTCTCTCCTTGCCGATGGTATTGCTCTCAATGTTGATCAGCGCCGCGCTATTGACAAGACGATCAAAGATCTCAAGACACTTGCGATGGAACTTCAGTTCACGTTCATCGTTGTCTGCCACTTATCCCGGTCTCCCGGCATGGGTGAGACGGCAGAGGAAGGTGGTGAGCCCAAGCTCAGTGAACTACGAGGATCTCACTCTCTAGCTCAGATCCCTGACTACATCTGGATGCTGCAACGCAATCCATTGGACACCCAAAACCCCAACACAACATCATGCTGGCTCAAGAAGAACCGAGTAAAGGGAGAGGTGGGAATGATGAGCAAGCTCACGTTTCACCCGGAAATCTGCCGTTTCAAGGAGGAGATGGTGTAAAAAAAATTGCTGACTACATGAATCGAATGGCTGATGAAGACATTGAGAGAGCCAAGCGACAGGGCTATGACCCAACTCGCGATGAAGGTTATTTCATTGGCTACTGCCACGGCCGTGAAGCTGGACTTCGTGAAGCACACGCAATGATCATGGCTAACAAGGGAGACTTAGAAGAATGAACAAAGAAAGAGTCGGACTGATTGATGCAGACATGCTGCTCTATGTGATCATGATGTCACTGGAGCATGAGCTTGTGTTTGGCAATGAAGTCTTGCGAATGGCAAGGCTCGATGATGTTCGCTGTGGTTTCTGGGATGCCATCGCAGACTGGAAGACGAAGCACAGGTTGACGAACTACTTCCTATGCTGGACTGGACCGAGTGGATTCCGCAAGGAATTATTTCCTGAGTACAAAGCAAACAGGAGGGGAACACTAAAGCCTGTTGGCTTCTACAAGATGAAGCCAGAACTATTGGAAGTCAAAGAGTCTGTGCTTCACGATGTGATTGAAGCAGATGATCTCATTGGCATCTTGGCTGGCAAACTTCGCGCACTATCTACACCTTATGTCATTTTCTCAGGGGACAAAGATCTCAAGCAAGTGCCTGGCGATCACGCGTGGTTCAAAAGAGATCTGGAAACAGTCTCGTATGCCAAGGCAGAGCGATTGTTCTGGCAGCAAACGGTTGAGGGGGATAGCGTCGATAACATTAGAGGATGTCCTGGCATCGGAAAGATCAACGCCGAACGCTTCGCGCAGGGCTTGGACATCACAGACCCGTACAAGTGCTGGCAGGAGACAGTCAGTCTTTTTCAAAAGAAAGGGAAAGTGGACAACCCTGAAGACTTCGCATTACAACAGGCGAGGCTAGTTCGTATTCTCCGGTTCGGTGATTATGATTTAGGAACTAAAGAATTAAAACTTTGGAACCCCCCGAGCAGCCCGAAACCCTCAAGAGAATCATTGGCTTACACCTGAGGCAGGAAGTGTTGGACGCTCTGGACGCTTTGTTTCCAGAGCGGACACCAGAACTGACTGACTCTATTGATGAGATCCGGTACGCTTCAGGACAGAGATCTGTCATCCGCTTTCTGAGGGGACTTCACAATGGCCAAGCTCAATAAGAAGCAGAGAAGAGCAGTCAAGAAAGCTGGCGGGAATATCAGCAAGAAGGAGGTAAAGCAGCTGAAGAGTCTTGGCATATCTAAGAAACAAGTAAAGAACCAAGCTGCTAAGAATAATCAAAAGGTTAGGAACAAGCCAGCACCTGCGCCGAAACCTAAAACTGCTGGGCCAAACAAACAAGTCAAAGCTGTACGTCAGGCCACCAGTGACGGACGTGTCACCANGNCCCAAGCANGNNNGGCCAGCTGCGCGATCTTGGCGTAANAAAGTCAGTCACCAATCAGCTGCGTGATCAGTCCAAGCTCAACACCAGCATTGGTGGAGTGAACGTTGGCAGCAAGCTGAAGAAAGGAGAGGTTCAGGCTTTAAAAGACCTTGGCTTCAATGGGCCGGAGATCCTTGCATCAGCTACCGCAAAGAACATCAAGGTTGGGGGTCCAGCTCGGAACCGTTTGGATGGCACCAAGGCAGCGAAGGATGCAGCCAAGCGATACAACAAGGATGTCAAGTTCGGCGGCATGAGCCTGGCGGCATATCAAGCACAGTTCAAGCCAACAGAAACGCCTATGGGCAGGCCGGGGGCACAGTATGGGACACGCACAGTGCCAGCTGCCATGGACCCAGATAAGAATCTGCTGGCTTCTTTGTATGAAAGCAACCCATACCTCACAGAGTCAGAGATCTTCCGTGCTGCCGCTAGTGCTGGCATCACAAACGTTGACAGCAAGANCGACATCAAGCAGATCAAGCAATACCTGGCTGCTGGCAATGGCGGTGGAGTGATACGCCAAGGCGGTGGCGGCAGTGGCGGTAGCTATGGCGAAGCCGACCGACAGACTGGCGACTACGACGACATCATTGATGCCCTAAGAGAAGACATCAATAAAGGAACGGACGTCGCGCAGCAATATGACGAGATGGCTGTGCCNGGCACAGGCGGCGGCGGCAACAACGGCGGTGGCAATGGTGGTGGTGGCAATGGCGGCAACAACAGTCTTGCCGAACTCACTGCTCTGATTACGGCAACACAGGGAGGAGGAGGGAACGGAGGGGGAACACCTCTTGATCAGATTGGAACGCTGGCTGAACCAGAGGGACCGTCAACAGCTGACGTGATGGACGGGATTGGCAAGGGCCTTCAAACACAGATCGACACGATCAATGAAGGTCTGAACGCCATACCCAACACACTGAACGACCTGCTTGACGTTCAGCGGCAGGAGAATCAGGACACTAACGCTGCAATGTTGGCCAGCCTGCAGTCAGCCAACACTGCATTTGCAGACCAGCAGCGCATTGCAGGAAACATTGCCAAGGCATACGTGCCAGGCGCCAACCCCAGTGCTGCACTGCCTGCCATTGGTGATCAACGGAGCAGCAATCGCGACGTCCAGAACAATCGACTTAGTGATCTGACTGTTCTCAGTGGCATTGGCAAACAACGTAATCCTCTTGTCGGTCTACAACTTTCCTAATGGCTAAAGATTTCACCGCAGCATCACGCTGGAAAGACCTTGAGCTGTATCGCAGCTTGTATCTCAGGCGAGCAATCGACTGCAGTGCGCTCACCATCCCNTCANTGATACCTGAGAGTGACGAGAGTCACACCACAGGAGCNGAGCCATACAGCAGNNTGCTNAGTCTGTATCAAGGANNNGGNGCCCGAGGTGTTTCGTCTTTAAGTGCGAAGCTGCTTTTGGCTTTGTATCCACCAAGCCAACCCTTCTTTCGGTTGGTGATTGATAAGGCAGAGCTGCGTGAATATGCCAAAAGCACAGGCGGAGCACCAGAACAGTTGCAGAGTCAGCTGGATGTGGCGCTGTCAGATATGGAGAGACAGATCTTGACGAAGCTAGACAAGTTANAGGCACGGCCTGCACTGTTTGAAGCTGTCAAGCATCTAGTGGTGGGTGGCAACGCACTGATCTATGTGGGCCAGGAAAACGTGCGGATGTATTCACTGCGTAGCTACTGCGTGGACCGTGACCCTGAGGGGAACGTGGCTGAGATNGTGGTGCGCGAGACAGTCAGCAATGAGTACCTGCCGGAGGGAGTTAAGCCAGCTGATGACGAGAGCGATGGCAAGCGTCCGGTCAATGATGTTTACACGATGGTGACGATTGATAAGCAAGCTGATCGTGTTGAGTGGTATCAGGAATACGACGCCAAACAGATCCCTGGCAGCCAGGGCTTCAGCACANTTGANAACAANCCTTGGATCNGCCTCAGGNTTNNCNCNATNNCNGGNGANAGNTACGGTCGCTCAATTGTTGAGGAAGTAATCGGTGATCTCAATTCACTGGAATCACTAAGCAAGGCAGTGGTTGAGGGCAGCTTGATCAGCGCTAAGGCAATGTTCCTTGTGAATCCCAATGGTGTGACCAGAGCTGATGTGCTGGCCCGTGCGGAGAACGGTGCGATCGTGGCAGGAAATGGAGCGGATGTGGAATCCCTTCAAATTGGCAAGGCCGCAGACATGTCTGTTGCACTGCAGGCCATGCAGCTGTTGGAGAAAAGAATTAACTACACCTTCCTGACGAACGAAGCGATCCAGCGTGACGCGG
>NHDG01000121.1:0-13588 GCA_002167285.1 Planctomycetia bacterium TMED53 | reverse complement strand
GTCGANNNCAGAAGAGATCAAAGTCATGGCTGAACAGCTGGAATCAGGATTGGCTGGAGTCTTCACCCTGTTGAGTCAAGAGCTGCAGCTGCCACTGATCAGGCGTGTGATCATGATGATGGAGAACGCTGGTGAAGCACCACCATTGCCGGAAGGGTTGATTAGTCCACAGATAACAACAGGGTTGGAAGCCATCGGTCGTGGCAATGACAAGCAACGATTGACAAACTTCCTGGAAGTTATCTCAGCAGCACTGGGACCAGAGCAAATGCTCAACCTGATTAATCCTTCTGAGCTAGTAAGACGCTTTGCTGCCAGTGATGGTATTGACATTGCAGGGCTGGTCAAGACAGACGATGAACTACAGGCTGAGCAATCGCAACAGCAGCAGTTAGCATTAGAGCAACAGTTAGCCAACAGTGCTATCAATGACGGAGCAACGAATCCCCCGGCAACGCCGAGTGAACTCAGCGGAACCCCTGCAGCAGCAACAGCAGGAGTCCCTGAGTCCAGAGTCCAAACAGCTGCCTAAGGGTTCGCACTACAAACCACTGCCTGACGGCGGCAAGATGATCATTACGGATGGTTTCTGATCATGGCAACTATTGATATGCAGGGCATCCCTGACGAGTCTGGTCAGGCAGAAGAGGATGCAAAGATTGCTGCTGCCAAAGCTGAACTGCTGGAAGAACAGCAGCAACCCAGTGGATTCCTAGGTGGCAAGTACGACTCCGTCGAAGAGATGGAGGAGGGCTACAAGAATCTGCAACGCGAGGTGGAACGACTTCGCAATGACGAGGTGGACACCGAGGCTGAGGTTGAAACAACAGAAGAGGAACCTGTTGCTGAGCAGGAGGAAGAGCAGGAAGAGGAAGAGCAGGAGGAGGGGCCAAGCGAGGCTGAGGTCACAAGGATCTATGACCTTGTGGTGAAGCAGGCTGGTGGTGACAAGCAGCTGCAAGCCATCCGTGATTGGGCTGCTGACAATCAGTCAGATGCCTCAAAGGAGCAGTGGCAGCAAGCCCTGAACTCTGCAAATGAGGATCAGATCATGTCGATCCTTAAGTCTTGGCAGTACGACAGGATGATGCAGAAGGGGTATGAACCCAAGCTCACCCGTGGCCGTGCTCCAACCAGTGAGGTGCGTGGGTTTTCTTCAGAAGCTCAAGCCGTGCAGGCAATGATGGATCCTCGTTACCGGGAGAATCCTGACCCTGCATACATCAAAGAGGTTGAGCAACGTATGGCAGCCAGCCCGAACATATTCACACAGACCCGCTATTGATGTAAAACTAGGAACAGATTCAACACCACTGTCTGTTCACTGGCCGCAGCTTGCGTACCCAAAGAACAACGTGATCGGATTGCGTGATGCACCTGTTGATCAAACCCAACACTGTTCATCATTTCTATCATGGCTGCTCCCAGTCTCACTCTTTCAAACCCCGGCGTTATTAACGGCGACTCGGGAACATGGGCAAAGGATAATGCTCTGTTCTTGAAAGTATTTTCTTCGGAGGTACTTACTGCCTTCAAACGCAGCTGCATCTTCGAGCCATTCACACAGGTTCGTACGATTCAGAACGGCCGTTCAGCACAGTTCCCTGTTACTGGACGCTTCACCGCGAAGTACACAACTCCCGGTGAGATGCTAGTTGGCCAGGGCGATATGGCCCAAAACGAGGTTGTCATTCGGATCGATGATTACCTCATTGCTGACGCAACGCTTTACAGCTTGCAAGAAGCTAAGGCTCATTTTGACATCCGCTCGATCTATTCAACCGAGCTGGGTGAAGCACTGGCCCGTGAGCATGACAAGCGCATTGCTCGCACCATTGCCCTTGGTGCTGCTACCTCAACAACTGACCTGACCGCAGACCTTCCTTCCGGTCTGTCTCCTGACGATCCGTTCCGTACTGGCACGATCGTGGACATCAACAAGGCCACCCCTACTGCGGATGACTTTGTTGCTGCTGCGTTCGCTGCCGCTGAGGCACTAGATCGTAAGGATATTTCAAGTGACAACCGCGTGTTGGCTTGTACGCCTGAGGCGTTTTATACCATGCTCCAGTCTTCACGACTGGTGAATGCCGACTTCAACCAGCCAGGTGCTAACGGTTCGTATGCATCAGGCACTGTTGCTCGTGTTGCTGGATTCAACATTGTTGTTTCCAATAACATTGCACAAGGCTCCGTCACCGCTAAGACCGGTGAACAGGGCTATGTGTCAAACGGCAGCGTGGTGAAGTCCACCGTGGATATGAGCAACACTCACATGCTGGCCTTCCAGAAGGGTGGCGTTGGTGTTGTCAAACTCCGCGACATCAGCGTCGGCCAAACAGGCAACGATTACGACGTGATGTATAACGCGACTCTGATGACCACCAAGATGGCAGTCGGAGTTGGTTGCCTCAGGCCTGAGTGCTGCGTGTCAATCGTGAACGACGCCTGATCTAGTTTCAGTCGAATTGTTCAACTACATTGGGGGCAGCAATGCCCCCTTTTTTCATGGCAACGACTATCAAAGTTGACAGCAGTGTTGCATCGTTCACCTGGCAGGATGATCAAACACTGGACAAGCTTGCAGATGTTGATTACTTCGTGGTTGGCACAAACGCAACAACCAGCATGTTCCCGCTAACAACAGTCGGCACTGGTGGTGACGGTGTTTCAACAACATCAGGCGCTTCCAAGATTGACAAGATCTAATGGCTGACCCTGAGATCATCAAACTTGGAGATCCTGATCCAGGGATCAAGCCAAACACTTGGCCTGAAGCTCATCGTGTCTGGGTTGTTGATAACGACAGGACACACGCTGATGGGTATCTGGAGTACGCGCCTGAGCCGACGCCTGAACCAACACCAGAGCCAACACCAGAGCCAACACCTGAACCGTACGTCCCACTAGCGAGAGACGTGAACGGATCTTATGACGCTGCCAACGTTTACGAGATTGGTTCAACGATCAAAGCAACATCCACGACGTTCACTGGTGGGTCGGATGCTGCCGTATACAGAACGCGATGGCAGACACGCGCATCGGCAGACGATTCATGGAGCACCAACGAAGCCTGGGTTGGAACTGATAACAGTGCTGTTGAAAGGGAGTATGAGATTAAAGGCCCTGGTCAGGTCAGGCTCCAAAGCCAAGCCAGGGATGACAGCCAAGACCCGGTTGACTCTGTGACCCACAACCTAGGGGCGTGCAATGTCGCAACCGTTGATCCATTAGTTGTGTCAACGCCTGTGGTAACTGGTGAGCCAATTGTTGGCCAGACCCTGACATGCAGCGAGCCAACCGTCAGCGGTGGAGTTGGGCCATACCAGCTTGATTACTTCTGGGTTGATGAAAGCAATGTCATCGTTTGGGAAGCGACGTACATGGGCAACACCGCAACGGTCATTGCTTATGACGTTGGCAAGAACATGAGTTGCCTAGTCAGTGTTACCGACAAAGGGTATGCCGAAGGTGAGACGGTCACAGTTCAAAGCAACAGTGTTGGCCCTGTCCGTGCACCATTGATTGGTGATTTCACTGTTGAGGTTGATAGCTCCCCCTATGACTATGAGAATAGCCAGGTGATTGACACCACGAATGGTGCAGAGCACATTGCAATGATTANTTNNACGNACNGGTGANCCTGGTGTCACTTANNANTGGACGGTCAGACAAGGCNAAGCNNGNNTGACGNCNANCANCAGGTANTTGCATCNTCAATATTCAATCNGNNCCACCNCAAGGTGTTCANGTGCAANGCNNNCTNANNAANNANNANGCATCAGATNACCCCAANNCNTTCNGANTTGGGTTCTATGTCGGTGAAGGTGGCCTTGCCTGGGACATGGTGGAGAATGAGTGCACCGAAAATCCAGTCATTGTTGCAACTGATGGTGCAAAGGCTGGCTCAGTGCTCAGTGTCGTCAGTCCAGGCACTCCAAGTGTTCAATCCACCTATTACAAACACTTCTGGATGGCTTGCGAAAAAGGGAAGGATTACGAAGTTGACAACAATTGGAGGGCTAGAAACTCAAATGAAACCTATCTTGTTGGTGATTATGACGTAACNCACAATCATGTCTTTAGAGTTAAGGTCGAGTTTCAAAGCGAAGCAGCTGGCAGCGATGGCTATAGCAAATTCGCTTACTGCTNNTCAAACATCATTGAATAACCCATGACTGAACTCGAAGCCATCAACACACTGCTCGCTGTCATTGGCGAAGCACCAGTAGCCAGCCTCAGCACTACAGCAGTGAATGAGATCACTGACTCAGCCCTTGCACAACGCACGCTGAAAGAGGTCAGCCGTGATGTGCAGTCAGAGGGATGGAGCTGGAACACTGATGTGGCAGTGGAGATCACAGCCAATGTGAGTGATGAGTATGTGCTGCCATCCAACACGCTGCAGGCCAGCTTCTCACCAAACAACTATCCATACTCTCAATACATCGTGCGTGGCCTGAAGATCTACGACAGGCAGAAGCGAACGTTCACGTTGACTGAGATGAATAAGGAGCCGATGCAGATCGGTGAACTGGTGACACAACTGGATTGGGATCTTGTTCCCCATGCTGGCCAGCAGTACATCACGATCAGAGCAGCACGGATCTTCAGTGACAGGTACGTGACGAGCAACGTGATCTTCACGTACACCGCAGCTGACGAGGATCAAGCAAGGTCAATGCTGATCAGAGCAGAAGAGAACCAGTTAAATCACAACCTGCTGTGGGGCAATGACCGTGGGGCAGCTCAGGGCATTGGATACATCCCTGCTGCTGGTCTTCGTTACCGAGTGCGCTAATGGCCCGTCGTAAATCCAGAGTCCGTAATGGTTCTGCACCAAGAGCAGCATCAACACCGTTGCGTCGTGACATGGACAGCCTTATCCAAGGCGTGTCACAGCAGCCACCTCACCTGCGTGCTGTAGGGCAGGGAGAGAGTCAGACGAATGGGTGGAGCAGTCCGCTGGAAGGGCTGACAAAACGGAACGCAATGCGGTTGCAGGCCAAGGTACTGACCACACCGATTGATGACTTCTATCTGGAGATGATGGATGTCTCTGTTGCGGAATCATATTCAGTTTTTGTCAATTCAATTAATGATTCTTCCGCATCATTAACGGTCAGGGANCAGAACACTGTGCCTGCGTTGAATGTGCATGGCGTTGGCATGACGCTGATAGGCGATCAAGGTGTGATCAGTCTTGATAACACTGCCTATGCATTCAACACGCCAGGTGATTTCTACAAGAGGTATGTGCTGATCAACAGTGGCCCATTGGGTTTGCTGCTGAATCGAGAGAAGATCACAGCGTATGAAGACATCCCTCCTTTTGCACAAAGTGGAGAAGGTCTGGTCTTTGTTAAAGCTATTGCTTACGACGTTACCTACACAGTCTCTATTGACAACACTGAGGTTGCAACATACACCACGCCTAAGGCATCAGATGATGACAACACACTGAGTACATCAGTTGTAGCAGAATCATTACGTGTGCAGCTGGATGGACTTGCTGCATACACCTGCACACGGAAGCAGTATGTCTTGCACCTAACGCATGACAGCGGGACAAATTTTGACTTAGAGATTGACGACTCCAGAAGTCAGACGCTTGCGGTCGCCTTCACTGACTCAGCGCCAAGCCTGGCCTACCTGCCAATCATTGGGCCGAATGACTATATCGTGAGAATCATCAGTGATCCCAACTCAACAGTGGATGACAGATGGCTGAAGTTTGTTACCAGTGATGACAGTACCTTCGGGCCAGGCGCATGGTCAGAAACCCTGAAGCCTGGCATTAAATACAAGCTCAACAAAGACACCATGCCACTGGTGATCTACAGAGAAGCAAAGGAAGTGATCTTTATAGGGCCAGCTGATGGCACCACACAGACCGAAATAGTGGATGGCACCACGTACACGTACACCTTTCCTGAGTGGGGTGAGCGCACTGCTGGTGATGAGGTGACAGTGCCTGACCCTGCATTTATTGGTAACGCAATTAGCGATCACCTTGTGTTCCGCAGTCGTTATGTGTTGACAGCAGGGGAGACGATCACGTTTAGCGAGACTGATGACATCTTTAATTTCTTTCTTGATACCAGCCTTACGGTGCAGGACACGGATCCGTTTGATCTGCGGGCCACCAGTGAACGAAGTTCACCATTGCAATACATGATTCCGATCGATGACTCGATCTTTGTGTTTTCAAGCACGACACAGTTTCAGGTAACAGCAGCAGACCGTGAGGTGCTGACACCACTGACGGGCTCGATTGCCAGGCTGAGCAACTTGGAGATGAACAGCAACGTGAGGCCAAAGCTGGCTGGTGCTCAGGTGCTGTTTGCCACGAATCACTATGGCTATAGCCACTTCCGCGAGTTCAGTTTCTTCAATGCACAGAACAGACGGATCGGTCTGAACCTAGGCAGCAGTAATGACATCACCAATCTGGTGCCGAAATACATCGAAGGTTTAGTGACGCATTGGGACGTAGGGGAAGCAGTGGATGTGGCAGTCGCCGTGTCCCCTACTAACAAGAAGGAATTGTTTGTCTACAAATACCTATGGGAGAACAGCGAGAACGGGACACAGAAGCTGCAGCAGAGCTGGAGTAAGTGGGAATTCAATCAAGAGATCCAGTGGGTGAGGTTTATGGACAACGTGTTGTATCTGCTGGTGACGGATGCTGAAGGCACGTACTTCGTGGTGGTGCTGCTGGATGAAGCAGAGGTTGACCTTGAGCCACAGATCCATCTTGATCGTTTGATTCAGTATCCAGCACCAGCTTTTGCGAACGCGAGTGTGCAGGCGACTGGCTCGTATGACGCAACTACAGACAAGACAACCTTCACGTTGCCGTACACACCAGCGAATAAAGCTCAGGCTGTGGTGAGGTTTACGGGTGGAACGATGGCAGGCTTGTACTTAGGGGAGACCACGACGAAGTCACTGGTGTGCAGTGAGAAGGGGGACTTCACCAGTGGCTATGACATTGCATTTGGCGAGCCGTACACCTTCCAATACCAATTTAATAAGGCTTACGTGCGAGACACAAACGACACCAGGTCACAACAGGTGGGTGAACTAGCTGGCAGAACACAGGTGACACGTTGGAATGTGAGCCATGTGGACACTGGTGAGTATTACATCAGGGTGAAACGTCGCAACAGATCAGACGATTCATTGCATCACTACAGGGCACGGGGTCTGAACGTTGGCAACAACACGTTGGACACTGAGAAATCATTCATAGCCAATGGCAACTTCAGTGTTCCGGTCTGCAGCCGTAATACAGAATGCACAGTGTTGGTTGAATCTGACTCATGGCTGCCAACCACCATCACTAGCGCCAGCTGGGAAGGGCTTTACAGTGACAGAACTAAGGGGATGAGCTGATGGTTGTTGCTGCGATTATCTCGGGGGCTATGGCCCTTGGCGGCAGCATCTTGGCTGGCAATGAACAGCGCAATGCTCAGCAAGATGCCAACAAGTTGCAGGACAAAAAAGCTAAAGCGCAGTTTGAACGTGCTGAACAGGCATGGGACATTGGCAGATACCAAGACCTAGTTAATTATTCTTGGCAGAACGCCACTGTTGCAGTGCAGCGTTATCAAGAACGTGTCAAAGAGAGTGACTACAACACCCGTATGGGGTTGATCATTGACAATGCAATTGAGAACTTAAACCTGAATGCTGAGGCTTACTACGACACATACGTTGTAGAAGAACGATTGCGTGCCAATCAGGTACTTGAGGAGCTAGGGACAACAAGAGCACTTGACGCAATCGGCACCACCACAAGAGCGTTGGGAGCTGGTTTTCAGGCAAGGCAGGTTCGGCAGAACGCTAAGAGAGCAAACCTGCAGAGCTTGGAAGCAGCACGCCAATACATGATGGGTATCAAAGATAAAGCGCTGCAGTCATCCAGAGCAGTTAGTGCCAAAGAGGAGGAAGGTGCTGCTATTCAAGAAGAGCTTTTGCTAGCGCAGAACCTCGACACCATCAGGCGTGATGCTCAATATGTCACGTCTCTGGTCAGCGGTTCAAAGGTGGCTGCAGCAGCGGGTGCCAGACAAGGTGGCAGCAACACATCCAGACGTCTGGCGCTGGATGCCATGCAACGTTTTGGCCGTTCATACGGTGAACTGACTGCCGTTCAGAACGACAGAAAGAGAAGACTGAATGTGTATAACTCAGCGATGAACGGCAGCTTCGGTGATGAGATGGCACGTCTGTCACTGTCAATGCAGGAAGACATGGAGAAGATCAAGTACACACGAAAGGTCAGCAAGCAGAATAGTCGTGATGCAAGGCTGCAGCAGCTCTCCATTCAAAGCGAACTGAAGGGTGATCTAAAGGCATACAAGACCAGAAATAAGTCAGCCTTCAGGCAGTTCAATGATTTGACGTTGCCTGGCTTTGACTTGGCGCAACGTGCTGGTGCAAGGGAAACCAATGCGTTGATCAAGACGACACTGAACACGATCAAGGGGGCAAGCACGCCTTACCGTCCTGCGATCTTCTTAGATCCACTGCCACCTATTGCTGGCTTAAGGCCTGAATATGAAGCACCAACACCAGTGCCGGTCAAGTCATGGGGTTCAATCATGATGGATGGGTTTATGAGTGGCGCACAGGGAGCAATGAGCATGTCTTACACAGACTCAGCGGGCAACCTGGCCTTCCGTTGATATACTGTTGAGAGAACTCAACAGGTTTAAATGTCACGTTTAATCGGGCAAGAGCTAATCAATCACATTCAAAGCCATGCCGGTGAACCCCAGTCTGACACCATTGAGTCAGCTGGGTACTACACCATTCGGCAGGGCAAGCGCGTGCTGAACCGTACTGACTTTATGACAGCAATGGCAGCTGCTAATGGTCTGGAGCTTGGCCCCAAAAGCACAGGACGCAAAGCACCACGCAAACCAAAAGGCAAGATCAAAGTCACGCCTCGTGGTGTCATTGCTCTGAGTGCCTGCTACGCGGAAATGATTGGTATCACTCCGGGTGAGTACGTTCAGGTTGATATGGAAGACGGCTATCTGGTCATTAGTCCGCCGCAGGATGCAGAACCGCAGGCTGGTATCGAGGAATCTGGCATTGGGATGACTCTCGCCGCATAATCAGATTGCCCGTCATGGGCAATGAGGTGGACGCAGACCTGGCCCTGTTTCCCCCGCAGGGCTTTTCTTTTTTCAACACCATGAGCATCATCAACCTGATCGATTTCTTCACGTATTTCGACGGGAATGAGAAACAACGCGAAGCCGTCAGCATCCTCGGCTCACAAATGCCGGAGAGTTTGATGCGTGAAACCAGTGACTGGGTAGTCAAGTATCGCGAGAAACCGCCTGCTCCCCCTGCTCCTCAGTGGCCGATCACAAAGGAACAGATGGGGCGGATCATGGGCTGCTCCCCTTCCAGCCTGCCTGACATCTTGATGGATGACTTCGCCTTGTGTGCCAAGAACCTGGCAATGACAAACGTGGAGTTGGCTTACTTCCTTGGACAGTGCGGCCATGAATCTTGCGGCCTGCGCTATCCCATGGAGATTGCTTCAGGGGCTGACTACGAGTGGCGCAGTGATCTTGGGAATTCGCAGAGCGGTGATGGGGTCAAGTTCGCTGGAACCGGTTGGATCCAAGTGACAGGCCGTGCAAATCACCAGGACTTTGCTGACTACATGGCAGCAATTGGCACTCCAGATCCCAACATCATGGCCATTGGCAAAACATGGTCTTGTGAACGCTATCCATGGTCGATCAGTGGCAACTGGTGGAAGAACAACAAAATGCAGACCATGTGCAATGCACGCCCACAGTTCACCAACTATCAGATTGATGAGATCGGTGCCAAGGTGAATGGCCGCATGAGACCGAACGGTGCTGATGACCGTCTGGTCTACACAAAGCGTGCCATCAAAGAACTAGGTCTTTAGTTCTTTACGCAACAGGGCAGCATCATCATCAGATAACACCTGAGCTGCCTTAGCAACAACAGCTTGAACACGATTCACACGTGCTTCTACCTTGCCGGGGTAAGCGGCTAAAGCATCAGCAATTGCTTGATACTCTGCTTCATCACGAGCGATGCCTGCCTTAAGGAAAGCGTTCATCTCTTTGACGTAGAAGTCAATTCCAAGGCGATTTTGGTTATCAATCCACTGGTCGTTGCTGTCTTTTACGACAATCTCGTCGGTGCCGTTGGTTGAGACAAAGGTGCCTTCACCTGACTTAGCTGGTCCTGTGACTTCCGTTTCTAATGTTTTGGGATTTACAAAAAATTTGCCGTCTGTCGCGATTGCAAACAAACGTAAGCTTGATTGATTACCAACTCGAACAAATCCCAAAGAGCTGATTTCTGATACGGAAAAATCATATGGCTGAGGAGTGGGGTCAACNGCGTAANTAGCACGACTTCCGTTTACTTCAAAGTCTTTACTTCCACTTACATTACTTGCAAGGTATAACGTAAAAGTACCAGAAACAGAAGGGAGTGGGGGATTAATANTTACTGTAACTGTATCATTACCCCCAACTGTCTCCATAGCATTCCAGTAATTAACATCCACATATCCATTGAAAACTTTTTCAAACTGTCTGTCGGCAAAGAAAGCAGTAGTGTTATAGGTACCTCTATCGCTCCAAACCTCATCTCTATTTTGGTCGCTAGGTATGCTATTGCTACCATTTGATCCCGCCCATTCACCACCATCAACAGTCATTGTGGTGCCGATTACGTCAACAACTTTGTTGTCTGGGTTTGGTGTGTTTACTTGCACCACATCACCAGGCTTGAAGTAAGCGAGGTCTGTGTCGTCGGTTAGGGTGAGTACCTTTTCATTAATTAAAATAGAGCCATTGACGGGGTTTAATCCACTTCCAGTTGCAGCAGGGTCAGCAATTTCAATTAATTCTCTACCAGCAATTGCAATAAAAAGCCCATTAAAGTCATCACTATTCCAAGTCCCTACCTCAAACACTTCTTGCGAATATGAATTCAAAGTTACTGGAGGGCCATCATATACGGTTATTGTTGAGCCAAGTTCCTGAGTAGGGGCATTTTNTAGTACAAGATTATCATTGATATAAAATTTATTCGTACTTTTAATAAGTCTTGTATTAGCAACAACTTTAGTTACATTTGGAATTCCTGGAGTAAACGCGATTTTACCGACAGTGCCGTTTTGAGAAGTTGCGCGATTTGCTACTCCAGAAAGAGCATTGGGACCATTTCCCCAACCAGTTGCAAGAATTGCATACGCACCACCATCATCGCTAATACTAGTAATCTGACTTGTGACTGGTGTGTAAGAAGCGACCGCTCCAGTGCTATCAACCATCTTCACCGTGTCATCAGCAACGAAGGTGTCTAGGTTTGAGGAGCTGGCGACAGTTAGTGTTGTAGCTCCGTCTACAAGTGTGATGTTATCAACAGAGACAGCACTAAAATTTGTGCCTGAACCTGAAATCCCTGCATATGCTACTTCAAGCTTATTAATTATTCCTGCAAAAGTTGTATATGCCCAACCTGCAGCGTCTGCAGAAGCGTTCAGTATTGTGTCAGCTCCTTCGTTAATCCTTATGTAACAATCAGNATCCAGCCCTTTTTGCGTGTAGACGCCAATTATGTTTCGGCATTCAATTGTAGACTCAGTTAAAATCACATATTTAATATCAGCAACTTCGCTTTTGGCAATCGATATTGCAGTATCAAATGATCCATCAAAGACATTAGCAATAGTTCCAGTGGAGATAACATTTCTTGGATCGTCACCTGTGCTGCTATAAACCGAATCAGCCTCTACACCAGTAATAGGACCAGCAGACCCATCAGGATTAGGTTTGGCTGGCGTTACAGCATTACTTGTCTCCTCATCGCTGCCGACGCTGTTGGTTGCTTTAACAGTAACTTCAATCTTTGTTCCATCAGGTAACGCCTCATCAGGCGTTTCACCTGAACCTACTTTATTACCAAACTTGATACTGGAATCTTTGGACGTGGCATCAGTAAAGCCAGGGTCAGTGTCACTGAATCCAAGAACGTTCAATGATCCAATCTGAAGGTTGCAGAACAGCTCTGATACTTCATCAGTCTGCGGGACAGTGGGCTCCATAAAGAACTCTTCACCCTTGCCGTTGTCTCCAACCCACCTGCCATCTACATCGGTGACGGTAGCTGTGTTGTCAGTAGCACTGCCGAACTTACCTGTAGCACCAAGGTCTGGTCCTGTGACTTTTGTTTCGCCTGTGGGGTCTATAAGGATTTTGCCGTTCACTCTCACACCATTTGTGGCATTTAAGACGTTCACAGGACTGTATGAAGTAATTACTGCTTTTCCATCTGCATCAAAAGTTCCAGCAGTATGCCAGCCTACAACAGCTGGCAAGGCTGTATCTACACCATTAACTCTCCAATTTCTAGAGTTATTATCTGTATCTCCTCCATAAAACTCAAGTGTTGCGTTAGCAAAACTAGGGTCTTCAATAATTAGGAATTGATCTTGATTATTAGTTCCAGGTCCCCAGTAATCATTAGCAATGGGGTCTGCTGATTGAAATGGACCGCCAACAGTTCCAAAAGTCCAATCGCAGTTATTACTCCAAACCTGACTGTCGTCAAAGTTTGTAAGCAAAGAACCATTTGCATATGCTTTTGCCCATAGCTCCATTGTGTTTGATACTGAACGTTCTCCACCTAATTTGACAATAGATTTATTTGGAATTGAAATAGTTACTGAAGTCTCGTCAGCAGGGTTAGCTTTGTATCTTACTCCATCTGAATCTTCAGCATATAAGTTGTCTGGAGAAGTAGATGAGTTCCAAAGTGCATTTCCCTTTTCAAATTTAATAGAATTGACATTATCAATAGCATCAAAAGCAAAGTAAGCATCTGTACTGCTTACTGATGATGTATAAGCGTCTGTTCCGTCAAATCCGTAAGGCACATTTACTGGCGCAATATCGTTTGCACCAGTAAGCCAATCTCTTGAAATTCTTGGACTATTCCACTCACCACCATCAACGGTCATTATGTTGTTGTCTAGGTCGGTGCTAAGAACCTTTGTTTCCTCCGCATCGTTAAGCCTAACCCATCTTCCTACCTGATCTCTTACATAAGCGCTACCAACTAAAGCACTATAATCTGTTTTCCAACCCATTGAGATTGAAGTGCCGATAGGTCTGTCAATTGGATCAAAGGTGCAATAATATTCTTGTGACGCTCCTTGAGCATAATCATTAGAACCAGTCAGATAATCAGTCCAAGAAAATTGATCGTACTGAGTACCAGTTTCTGCAATATTAGACCAATTTGATGGGTTGCCATTTAACTTGGCACCATTAATTTTAAAATCGTATCTTATTGTTGCACCGTAAGGAGAAGTAGAATCAATATTAGTTACTTTAAAACCAGTAATTTTAGTAATACTATTACTGTCAAAAAAATCAGTTACAACTTTATCCTGTTCTGTTTCTGATGCAGGCTCACCTTCCTGCACCACATCACCAACGCGGAAGTAGGCGAGGTCTGTGTCGTCGGTGAGGGTGAGGACTGAACTTTGAATGGGTTGACCATTAATTAA
>NHDG01000120.1 GCA_002167285.1 Planctomycetia bacterium TMED53 | reverse complement strand
TCGGAGAGAAGGGTCAGGCACCGTAACTGCCCCCATGCTGCCGCCGCGCAGAAAGATGTCACCCCCAATGCTTTGGAGGGAACGGAGATCGAAAGATCAGCGATGGTAAAACTCATGGTTGGCCGTGATCTTGAACCCGTTTCTCAACCGAAAGCAAAATTGGGCGATTTGGCACTGCTTCTGAAAGATGTGAAGACGGACATGCATCCGGATCCGATTTCTTTGGAAGTACAGCAGGGTGAGTGTGTTGCTTTGGCGGGGCTGGTGGGTTCGGGACGGAGTGAGTTACTGGAAGCTCTCTTCGGATTGCGTCAACGATCTGGAAGCGTTCATGTCGGCAAGACTCTTCTACCTCCGAATAATCCTGTTCAAGCGGTTGAGCTCGGCTTGTGCCTGATTCCTGAAGAAAGATCTGAACAGGGATTGTCGTTGAATCAGACCGTGAAGGAGAATGCGGCATTGCCGGGTCTGCATCGTCAGGCGGGCTCCGCGGGAATTCTGCAAAAAGGAACCTCAGAAACTGTTGCTCAGAGGATTGTCGGTCAATTCAATGTGCAGCCACCTCTGACCAATATACCTGTTCGAGGATTGTCCGGGGGGAATCAGCAGAAGGTGGTTCTCGGCAAATGGCTGGACCTCGACCCCGGCATGCTGATTCTCGATGAACCAACCCGAGGGGTTGACGTTGGCGCAAGAGAAGAGATCCACCAACGATTGCGTGATTGTGTTGCAGCTGGCAAAGGGGTTCTCTTCGCCTCTAGCGAGTTGGAAGAGATTTTTGCGATCTCAGATCGCATCGTGGTGATGGCGGAGGGTCGAGTGATGGGGTCTCTTCCGACCTCTGAGGCGAGTGAGGAGTGGATGATGGAGTTGGCGACGAAGGTGAGATCCTGATGAAGAAAATCGTCGGCATCTTTGGGGTTTTGTTGCTGGTCATGTTGCTGACAGCGGCGATGAGCCCGTCATTTTTCAGTGCTTACAACATCGAAAACTTACTCCGAAGAAGTTCGCTCTTCGGGATCATGGGCATCGGTGCCGCTTTTGTCATCATGACTGGAGGCATCGATCTTTCTATCGGATCATTAGTGTGCTTAGTGGGGTGTATGACCCCATGGTTGGTGACTCAGGGATTACCTGTGCCCATAGTTTTACTGGGGATGCTGGCCGTTGCTCTCGCTGCAGGAGGCCTTCACGGCTGGCTGGTTTCACGGGTTCGCTTACAGCCGTTTTTGGTCACCCTGTGTGGTTTGTTTATCTACCGCGGGATCACCCGAGGATTGTTGGCAGATCGTACCGTCGGCTTTGGAACTGAAGGTACGGCGTGGAAGTTTCTCGGCAACGGCAGGATTCCGATTACCGATCAGTTTGGGTTACCGATCCCGCTGATCATTTTAATTCTGGTTGCTGTTGGATCTGGTTTCATGCTGCGAAAAACAGTTTGGGGTCGACACCTGTTGGCGATCGGGAGTAATGAGACCGCTGCTCGCCATTGTGGGATCGATGTTGATCGGGTGAAGACCGGGGCGTATTTGTTGTGTGGATTCCTGGCCGGGCTAGCGGGTTTACTGTTTGTGCTCGATACCGGTACTGCCCAACCTTCAAACTTCGGCAACTTTTATGAGCTCTATGCTATCGCTGCGGCGGTTCTTGGGGGTTGTTCTCTTCGGGGTGGCGAGGGCACGATTCTCGGTGTCTTGGTGGGGGCGACCTTGGTTCAGGTCATCCGAAACTCCATCGTACTCATCGATCCAATTCCAGATTCGATCGAATTTGCGGTCATCGGAGCGATCATTCTTTTAGCGGTCATTGCGGATGAAACGATTCGTAGAAAGAGCACTTGATCTCTCTCTAAACAAAAAACAGCCCGGTGCAAAGCACCGGGCTGCTGTTGAATCTGAAACTAGTATTTGATTACTGACAGATATTGGCCTGAGCACAATCTAATAGATCGAAACTTGGATCCGATGCGCAGTTCGGGTATGGAGCGGCAGGGGCCGGACCATTGGCGAAAAGGTACTGCAGGACATTGATCGGATCAGAAACATCGAGCTGACCGTCGTCGTTCCAGTCGGAAGCATCTTCACAAGGAATCGGCGTACCGCTGAAGATTCCGCCGAGAAGATCAATGGCGTCACCGACGTCCAACGTTCCATCCATGTTGACATCTCCGCGCAGGAAGTAGCTCAGGGTGCCTGGAGTTAATCCCTGACGAACGAAGCAGGCCTCAGACTTGAGCTCCATGCCCAAGTAGTAAGGGGTCAGAAGATAGAGGGTGGTATTCGGACGGAAGGTATTGTACTCGAAGGAAGTCTGGCTGCCCGGAAGCATGAAGGTTTCAACACCCATGATTCCACCGTTATCGACTTCGAGGATGTAGTTCGAAACGTCGGTGGTGGGAGTCCAGTTAACGATGATTTTGCCATCTTGCTCGTAGCAGATCATATCCGTGATCGGGTCGGGGTTTCCATTTGTACCACCGAGGGGGATAGGGCCCGTTGTGGTTGCGGGCGCACCGGTTGTGGTTTGAAGGAACCCTTTAACCGGAGGGTGATTAATCTCGGCGCGTCCGGCGGCTCCGACCATGGGCAGCAGAATCAAATCGTCGGTTGCTTCACCAGGGTTCACATTACCTTCGGCTACTGCTTGAGAAGTACCGATGTGGCCATTTGGAAGGAACAACTCCGGGTGATCGAAGGGAGCCATCTCCCAACGAACGCGCTCATCCGTCAGCGCTTTCATGAAAGCGACCACCGCTTCTTGACGAGGCAGCTTTCCATCGAGTTTGCCGATGGGGTTGATGTATTTGTGAACTCCGTTGGGGTCCATGTGGGTGAAATCTCCACCACGGGTGTAGAACTGAACGACTTGCAACAGAGTTGCCTGGCTACCGTTGTGCATGAACGGGCCGGTGAGTTCGATGTTCCTCAGTGTTGGAGTTTTGAATGCACCGATATTTTTGTTGGTTCCGGTGATGTTCTCGTCTGAATGGATGGGACCTGGGAGGGCGCTCGTCATTCCAGAGAGGAATAGAGATGACCAGGTTTGATCACCCACGGCGGCGCGTCCAACGTCTTCGCCACTCGGGCGAACTCCAATGTTGAAGTATCCTTTGTCACCGTATCCATCGGTTCCGTTGGTTTCGACGGTCACGACAGGACCAATTCCCACATCCGTATCGGTGTTGAGCTCTCCCCATGTTGCTGCGGACAGAAGTGGTCCGGAGTGGCACTTGGAGCACTTGGTTCCGCCGCTGTAGAAGACGTCCATGCCATTCTCCTCTTCGGGAGTCAGGGCATTTTCATTACCCGCGAGGTACTCATCGAAGCGGGTTTGATTCGAAACAAGAGTCGATTCGTAGCAGAGAATCGCCAGCCCCCAGAACATGGAGAAGTTCTGCTCCATCAGTGTGAACTGCTCGAGGCCATCCGGAGTTCCGTTACCGATGTGAGCACCATTGCTGTCGAAGAGAGCGTCCGAGTTCCAGTACTCTGAGCGGAAAGCATTTTGAATCATTTCGACGTAGCTGATGTTGAGCCCTTTGCCATCTCCAGCGGGAACCGCGTATGCACCGAGTCGACTGTCGGTGGGAGAAACTTGTTGGCGGCTGAGAGGCGTCACATTGCACATTTTCTTACCGAGGTCGTGCCAGTTTCTGCCGGTGCCTGACATCTCGACCCCACTCAGCGGAGGTGCCACTGATTGGGAGGCGAGAGCAGCACGATCCATTGTTATTCCACAAGGAATGATGTTTCCGTCAGCGTCTACTTTGCGGATCATCGCATTGGGGTTGCCGTTGCCGTTGGAGTCAACACCATTAAATTCTGAGCGTGCGCGACCATCCCAGTAAGCATCCACATAGAAGATGGCATTAACCGCATGGGGTGCATTTCTGCCAGTATTCTGGCGTGTGTTGACTCCAAGAATGTTGTTGGTGGTGTCAGGAATCCCTGAGCAGTCGTCTTCTTCATCTGCCCCATCGAGACCCAAGGACACGCCATTGAAGACCTGCTTGTGGATTCCTTGGGAACCGACCACCTCTTGGCTGTCCCATAGAACTTGTGAAAGTGCGTCATCTGGGTCAGCGAGTTTCCTGAGAGGGAAATCTGAGTGAATCAAGGTGTGGTTCGGTCCGAATCTATCGAAGACTCCACCAGCACCGGGGTTCGCCTGGTTCTTGTTACGAGTGTCTGCACCCGCTGAGTAGTGGCAGGTCGCACAAGCGGTCATGCCGTCTGAACCCGCTTGCATATCCCAGAAAAGAGCCTTGCCCAGTTCTATGGCTCGATCCATATCGAGGACGAACTCTGAGAGATTAGAAGGCAGAGGAGTGGTCGAAATATTGAGAGGACCGAAATCCTGCCCTTTAACCGGAGCCCCAGCCAAGAAGGAAACCCAAAATACAATCAATGCAGAATATGCGAACCGCATTTCACACCATCCATTTCACTGGTGAACAAACCCTATTCAAATAGAGCAAAGTCCACAGTCCTGTGGATACGAAAAAGAGATTGTTAACTAATCCGTGTGTATTCCCGCTGACACAATCGAATAGTTATCTGATTTTCGATAATATTATTCAGCTCAAAGAGAGGGACTATCCCTCCCGGTAACCCGATTAGATAACTAACAGGAGAATTTCGCAACCAGATTTGTTAGCGATGATCAATGATACAAAAGGAATAAATGTCATGTTTGGGAGGTGCGGTGTAAGTACTAACAAAGCCCATGCCGCTGATAGCTCAGTGGTATGGGCTGGAGATTCTTTGAGGACGGAACAGCGAGATACGCCGATTGAAGCTTCTTTTGGGCCGTTTGCTGAGGTGTTTCGCGGTTCGGTATCTCTCCATCTTTAAACTCAGTTTGCGAACGACATCCTCTGGCAGCAGGAACAATTTTTTTTGCTGAGAAGACCATAGCTAAAATTCCCACTCATGTGGGCAGTTCGGTCAGTCGTGCCTTGCAAACGAATCAAACTCTCTCGCTCATCGAGCCAACACTCCCCGCTTCGAAAGGAAGAGAGGGCTCCACTTTGATCAACCCGCGAAAGCTTCACCTTTGTTCCAGTTTGCAGGGCACAATCCTCCTGAAACGTAAGCCTGGGTCATACGCAGCATCTCTTCTGGGCTGCGGCCAACTCCAAGATCGCTCACAGAATGCATTCGAATCGTGCCTTCAGTATCGACCAGAACCATCGCTCTGTATGCAACCCCGAGGTCTTCCCTGAGAACTCCGAATCCTTTGCAGAACTCATGGGAGGTATCGGCGATGACGGGATGAGTAATGGGACTGGAGAAGGTCACTCCATCTTCAAACCATTTTTTGTGTGCGAGGAAAGAGTCTGCACTGGCACCAATCACCTCGACTCCTTCTGCCTGGAACTCTTCGAGAAAGTTTTGCATGTCTTGAATCTCTGTTGGACACAAGCCAGAGAAATCAAAGGGGTACCAATAGATCAAATGCCACTTTCCGGAGAAATCTTTGTGGCTCAGGGCCTTGTTGTCGCCATTCGGGGCGGAAGGGGGGTTTGAAAAGGTCCCGGCGAATGACGTCAATCACCCGTTCAGAGTGGTTCAGGGGCATATCGCCGAACTTTCACAATTCAGTGCATCGAAAACGGGATCTGTCCCGCAGAGGGGGAAAGGTGCCGTCGGGGAGGACCCAGATCCAAAAATGTAGGACAAGGTGGCAATCGGGTCACTGATGTCATGCTGACCGTCGTCATTCCAGTCGGCTGCGTCCTTGCAGGTGATCGGGTTACCCAGGAACACGGCTTCCAGCGAGACGATGGCATCCGCCATATCCAGCTGGCCGTCATTACTGGCGTCACCTCTGAGGAATTGGGTCACCGCTCCGGCCTCCGCTCCCCTGCGAATGTAGCAGGCGGAGGATTTCATCTCTGATCCCAGAGTGAAGGGGGTCAGCAGGTAGCCGGTGACTCCTGCTCGGAAAGCGGTATCGGTGAAAGAGGTCTGGCCCGGTGCGAAAATATGGGTTTCCGTGCCCAGGATGCCGCCATGGTCGATTTCGAGAGTGACGCTGGTGACGGCCGGTGAAAGCACTTCCCAGGTCAGGACGACTTCCGTTCCCGTTTCGAAGCAGGTCGGTACAAGTGACTCTTCGGCGTTGGAAGAAAGAATTCCGGAGGTGTTGTCTGAAGTGTCGGCGTCCTCAAGGAAACCTTTCACCGGGGGCAGGCCCTGGGCAGCGCGCCCTGAAGCACCCACAGCGGGAAGAACCAGCAGCTGGTCATTGGAATCGTTGAGGTTCAGGGGGCCCAGTTGGGCTTCACCATTTTCATCGAGCACGGCACCATTCGGAATCAGCAGCTCCGGATGGTCAAAGGGCGCCATTTCCCAGCGCACCCTTTCGTCGGTCAGTGCTTTCATGAACTCGACGACCGCTTCCTGACGCGGTTCCTTGCCACGCAGTTTTCCGATGGGATTGACGAACTTGTGGACGAACTCCGGCTCCACATGGGTGAAGTCTCCACCTCGAGTGTAAAACTCTATCACCTGTTTGAGGGTGGCCTGACTGCCGTTATGGAAGTAGGGACCATTGAGCTCGACGTTTCGCAGGGTCGGAGTTTTGAAGGCTCCAATGTTGCGGTTTGCGTCTCCGGAATCGATGTCTTCGATCTGGTTGTCGGGCAGGAGGAAGTCATTGCCGGCCGCGAGAGCCCCGGCCCAGGTATTTTCACCGAGAGCCGCTCGACCGATGTCTTCCGCAACCGGGCGAACTCCAATGTTGAAGAATCCCTTGTCGGCATTTCCTTTACCGTCATTCATGGGCTGATTGACGACGGGGCCTTCTCCCACCTTGTCATCGAGGTTCAGCTGATCCCAGGTGGCTGCGGAGAGCAGGGGGCCGCTGTGGCAGTGGCCACATTTGAGGCCTCCACTGTAAAAGGCATCCATACCATTTTCCGCCTCCGGTGAGAGGGCATCCTCGTTACCGGCGAGCCACTCGTCGAAGGGGGTCTGATCCGAAACCAGGGTGGCTTCGTAGAGCATGACGGCGATCCCCCAGATCAGGGAAAAGTTGATTTCCATCAGCGTGAACTGATCCGGGCCATCGGGAGCTCCGCTGACCGGGTTGCCTGCGCCGTCGAGCAGCAGGTTGCCCTGAACATCAAAGAGGGCATCCGAGTTCCAGTACTCCGGTCTGAATGCGGCCTCGATCATCTCCACATAGGAAAGATTCAGGCCTTTGGCATCAGGGCCGGTGTTGGCGAGGTTACCCAGAACACTGTCGTCTGCGGCGACCCTTTGCAGGGCCAGAGGCTGGACGTTACAGATCTTCTTGCCGAGGTCAGCATAGGCTCGCCCGGCTCCGGACATCTCAGCACCACTCAGCGGAGGGCCGGCAGCCTGTGAAGCCAGAGAGGCTTTTTCCATGGTGATTCCGCAACTGATCACATTTCCGTCGACATCCAGTTTTCGGATGGCGGCGTCGGGGTCGGTCAGGCCGCCGGGGTTCACGCCATTAAAATCGGAACGGGCACGGCCATCCCAGAAGTTGTCGACGTAGTGAATAGCATTGATGGCACTGGGTGCATTGCGTCCCGTGACCTGTCTCAGGTTGATTCCATTGAGACTGAAAGTCGGATCCTCGATGGGAAGTCCATCAGCATCCACATTGGAACACTGATCGACAGAGTCGGCTTCACCGAGAGCATTGAGTGCGATGCCATTGAAATCCTGAATGTGAATACCTGCAGAACCGCCGACTTCCGTGGAATCCCGAAGTACCGAAGATTCTGCGTCGTCGGGATCGGAGAGTTTTCTGAAGGGGAAATCACCGGCATTGAACACATGGTTCGGGCCCAGATTGGTAAAAGTGCCCAAGGCTCCCGGGTGAGCCTGGCCGATGGCCCGGGTGTCACCTCCGCCAGAGAAGTGGCAGCTGGCACAGGCCGTCAAACCATCGGATCCGACCTGCATGTCCCAGAAGAGGGCTTTGCCCAATTCGATGGCTTTGGATTCGTCCAGAATGAATTCACTCAGATTCTCCGGAAGGGGAGTCTCCACCGAATTCAGGGGACCGAAATCCTGAGCCGACACCGGCACTGAAAGGAACAGGGACAACACAAGCACGGGTAATATGCGATTCATATCTCTCTCCTCAATCTTCACATAAGGGGCCGTTAATGCCGTCGGGAGTTTGATAGGAGGCTCCCGAAGCCGTTAGGCTCGGCATTGATCCGTCAAAAATGTCACTATGTTCTCGAATGGAACTGAGGCAGTTGGTCAACAACTGTCAGGCCACAGACCTACTTCTATAAAAGTGCCGTATCAGTGGTGCACGAACTTTTTGCAAAGAACTCGAGAATCGATTCAATTTTGTGTGAAAAGCGTGAAGGCAAGTCAGGTTTGGCCGAGTTGATCATTTTTCATCGGTGAAGCCGTCAGAATAAATGGGCCTCACACAGTTGGAGAGATCTGCCTATGTGCGATGAAAAAAGGCTGGCCATGTGGCCAGCCTTTCGAGTTTCACCATGGAAGTCTGTGAGGAGTTGAAGCCTAGCAGGCGAACTCTTCACCTTTTTTCCAGTTGGCCGGACAGAGACCACCGGAAACAAAGGCCTGGGTCATACGCAGCATCTCTTCAGGGCTGCGGCTGACGNCGAGNTCATTGACGGANTGCATGCGAATCGTTCCNTCNGGNTCGATCAGNACCATNGCNCNGTAGGCNACNCCNAGATCTTCCCTGAGNATNTCGAACGCNTTGCAGAANGCGTGNGANGTNTCNGNGATGATCGGGTGAGTGATGGGGCNGGANAANGNNTNNCCATCNTCAAACCACTTNTTGTGNACNAGGAAGGANTCNGCGCTGGCACCGATNACTTCAACNCCTTCNGCCTTGAAGTCGTCGAGNAGNTTTTNNANNCCNTGAATTTCNGTGGGGCANAGNCCNGAGAANTTGAAGGGGTAGGAGTAGATCATGTGCCATTTGCCTGCGAAATCCGCGTGGCTCAGGGCCTTGTTGTCGCCATTCAGGTAAGCGTTTGCATTCCACTCGGGGGTTTTATTTCCAACCATCGTCATGGGTTTCTCCAAATACTGTTTTTGTGCGAGATTTGCACCGCTGTTGATCTCCATGTAAATTTCAAACTCTCCCAATATCATGAAGCCGCTGTTGCCGATTTGAAACCCCAACACGCAAATAGGTCATCGATTCGTGGAGTTGTCCAATCTTGACCATAATCCCGTTTTTGAATAGTTTCAGAAGCCGAGAGGGGCTGTTGATTGAGTCTNTCAAAGCAATCGAAGCACAAAAAATCCCGTTCAGGCCAGACCGAAGAGACCTATGCTGCGATTGATTTAGGTTCGAATTCATTTCATCTGATCGTTCAGAGCATTTCCAGTCAGGGCATTCGCACCCAAGACCGTCTTCGTGAAAGAGTGCGGTTGGGAGAAGGCATCAATTCTTGCAACTCCCTTACTCAGCACGTCAAAGATAGAGCAGTGGAATGCTTGAAAAGATTCTGTGAGAGAATCAGGCCTGTGAAGCCGAGAAACATTCGTGCTGTCGGAACCNAGGCACTTCGCAAACTCGAATCTGATGACCAGTTATTGACAGAATTTGAATCTCATTTGGGGNGNCCTATCGAGATCATATCTGGAGTGGAAGAAGCCCGTCTTATTTGGTTGGGAGCGAGATCAGAATTTATAGAAGAGCATGAAGAGGTGTTGCTGATCGATATAGGAGGCGGCAGTACGGAGTTGGTTTCGGGAAAAGGTGGTGTTTCAAGCCAACTGGCCAGCCTGGAAGTAGGTTGTGTTCAGATCATGAACAGCTTTTTCAAGGGCGGAGATCTCAGCAAAAGTAAATATCAGGATGCGAAGTTGGCGATCGCCATCGAATTGGAGCCTGTGATCAAGAGATTCAAAAGCAGGCCCCTTCAGAATTATTTTGGCACTTCAGGATCCATTCTCGCTATCTCTAAAATTCTTGGAACATGGGAGGAAGGCCGGCAGATCACCTCGAGAAATTTGAAGGAGATCCGCGAAAAACTCTTTTCACTTGGAAACGTCAGTGAAATCGATTTGCCGCAGATATCCATGGAGCGAAAAAAGGTATTACCCGGAGGTGTTATAATTCTTGAAGTCTTGATGCGAGAGTTGAAAATTCAATCTCTAGAGGCGATTCCCGGTGGTTTGCGGGAAGGAATTTTAACAGATCTGATTGGCAGGGATGAGGGTCTCGATATCCGTGAGCAGACCATTTTGTCAAAGATGAAGAACTTTGGCATTGACGAATCACATGCACTAAGAGTGTCCGATTTGGCGCAACAGATTTACCGTTCAACGAAAAAGCCCTGGGGTATTGATACTCTCCAAGTGGCCAANTGGATCCGTTGGTCAGCGTTGCTCCACGAGGCAGGCCTTAGCCTTGGGCACGATTCACATACAAGGCATGGCGAATACCTGATTCGTAATTCCGACATGCCTGGATTTTCCTATACAGATCAAAAAATGATGTCATTTCTGGTCAGGAATCAGAAAAGAAANATCAGTGAGCAGANCTTTTTTGGCCTGGGTCCTATTCAGGTGGCAGACCANTGTCGACTTCTNCTGATTATTCGANTGGCTGTGTTGTTGAACCGGTCACGAATAAGTTTGTCTATACCTTTGGAAGTCTCAGCCAGTACAAACACCGTCAGCCTTTTCTTTGATAGGGATTGGATAGACGAGCGACCTCTGACTCAAGCATTGCTGGATCGTGAAAAAGAGCTCTTTGGTAATTTGGGACTTAATTTGGAGTGGAACATTTAAGGCCCAGCTGAATAGCCATATTTTTCAAGTAGCCATTGCTGAGCTGAGTGGGGAGTTTCATTCACAATAATTTTTGAATATTGGGTATTGGGGAGCAACTCCCAGCTTCCCTGATTGTCAGCAAGGTAGGTCTCGATTCCTTCTTCCATGACCTTGGCCTTGAGTTTCTTGGAACGGATCGGNAACACCAGTTCNAGACGTTTGAAAAANTTCCGCGGCATCCAATCAGCGCTGGCCAGATAAACCTTNTCTTGACCCTGAGCAAAAAANGCAAAAATTCTGGGGTGCTCAAGGAACCTNCCCATCACTGACTTGATGCGTATGTTTTCCGAGATACCCGGGATTCCAGGNTTCAAAGCGCATGCCCCACGGACGACAAGATCGATCTGGACCCCTGCCTGAGAGGCACGGTACAAAGCCTTTATCACTTCGGGTTCAATAAGCGAGTTCATTCTGGCCTTGATCCAGGCTTCCCCTCCCGCTCTAGCATGATCTGCCTCCTCATTGATCAGAGCCAATATTTTTTCATGGAGGTGAAAAGGTGCCTGAATCAATGAGTTGAGTTTCGTGACTTTTCCAAGCCCTGTTATCTGTTGAAAAACCTGGTGAACGTCCTCGCCGATAGTATCGTCACATGTCAACAGGCCCATGTCTGTATAGGCTTTGACGGTGCCCTCATGGTAGTTTCCGGTGCCCAGATGACAGTACCGTNTAATTTGCCCATGTTCTCTCCGAACGATCAACATGGTCTTGGCATGGGCTTTATATCCGAAAATNCCGTAGACGACAGTTANGCCCACTTCCTGAAGTCGTGTTGCCAAGTCAATATTGGCGACCTCGTCAAAACGTGCGCGCAATTCAACGACAACCGTCACTTCTTTACCGGATTTGGCGGCCTCCATAAGGGCATTAACCAACTTGGAATCTTTTGAGGTTCTATAAAGCGCCAGTTTGATTGCCAGAACATCGGGGTCGGTAGAGGCTTCCTTCACCAAGTTGATGACGGGGTCGAAGGATTGGAAAGGATGGTGCAACAGGATGTCTTTTTTACGNATGATGTCGAAGGCTGATTTGGCTGAGAGCAATGCTGCTGGCGATGAGGGCGTAAACTTCCTGAATTTCAGGTCAGGGCGATCAACCAGATCGTAGAGCATTGCCAATCGGTGCAGATTTACAGGACCATCACAGCGATACAGGTCCTGAGGTTCCATACCAAATTGATTGAGCAGAAAGTCGANATTTTCATCAGAGCAGTTGTCAGCAACCTCAAGTCGAACCGTTTCACCAAATCTTCTTTGATCCAGCTTTCCCTGGAGTGCTTTCATGAGGTCGACAACTTCTTCTTCTTCCACCCACAGGTCACTGTTGCGGGTAACCCTGAACTGAAAGCAGCTCTTGATCTCCATCCCCGGAAAAACAATGTCAAGATTGGCGTGGATGATCGAAGACAGGAGAACAAACTCCTGCACATCTTTATCAGGGCTTGGAAGTGCAATAATCCTGGGAAGAACTCTTGGGGCCTGGACAATGGCCACGCGACTGCTTCGAAGAAAAGCATCCTTGCCTTTTAGATTGATGATGAAATTCAGGCTTTTATTGGGAATATTTGGAAATGGATGTGCAGGATCGAGGCCTATCGGAGTCAAGACCGGTAAAACCTGTTCAATAAAGTATTTTCGAACCCAATCCTTCTGAGTCGCGCTCCAACTTTGCCGACGAAGAAGGAAAACGCCCTTCTGTTCCAGTGCTGGCAACAAGTTTCGGTTTAATTCCTGATATTGTGCCTCAATCAGGGCCTTCGCCTTTTCTGAAAGAAGAGAATGTAGAGTGGATGCCTGAATACCGTCGGGTGATTTCAAATCGACATTATAGGCAAGGTGCTCTTTCACACCCGAAACCCTGATTTCAAAAAACTCATCCAGATTGGAAGTGCAAATCGTCAGGAACCGCAATCTTTCCAGAAGTGGAAAAGATGTGTCTCTGGCAAGATCCAGAACCCGTTGGTTGAACTCCAAAAGTGACAGTTCCCGATTGATGTACAGTTGTGGATCATCAAGATTTGAATCAGTACCGATCAATTCGCTGAGTCGAGCGGGTGGGTAATCCGGGACATTACCTTCTTGATAAGAGTTCATTTCTCGGTTCCTCAAGGATCAAAGTGGGCACTGACCTNAAAATAGAGTCGAAAACAGATAAAAATCATGCTCGATAGAAATCACCGGCACCTCTTACCCTATCGACTCAACAATCCCAGATATACTTGATTCTNGCAGGTTTATTTGGCGACCCGCGGGGGGNNTCCCGGATATGGCTGGATTAACGCGAATCGCGGTAGGAGGATCCGGTGCTGGCGACCANTGCCCTCCTGAGACTGGCGGGNANCAGNCCNANNAGAGTCAANAGTGAGCGATAGAAGAANCCGGGNATNCAGTAGACATTGCCCCGCTCACAATCNTCGAGNGCTTCGCGGGCGACCCNGTCCGAGTTGAGCCACATGAATCCGGGGATGCCTGACATACGCTCACGGGTNCCNTTGACATCGTGGAACTCGGTCAGGGTAAANCCNGGGCACAGTGCNGTGACATTGACTCCGCTNCCCTTGCANTCNAGNGNNAGGCATTCGGTNAAGAGATTCANNGCNGNTTTCACNGCNCCATAAAGGGTGTGCCCNGCGGTTCCNGGNATAAANCCNGCNAAGGANGAAACCTGNATGATNCGGCCCTTGCCCCGNTCTTTCATCCCTGGGAGCAATCGGTGGGTCAGTTCACACACAGAGAGAAGAAGAACCTGGAGAAAATCTTCATGCTCCTTCCATGTTCTGGAAAGAAATGCACCGGATAAGCCATAGCCCGCATTGTTGACGAGAACTTCAACTTCTATTCCATCCGCGACGAGCCGTTCGACCAAGGGAGCGATCTCTTCCGAATTGGAAAGGTCGACCGTCTCGATGCGGCAATCCACGCCGTATTCCTTGTGGAGTTCCGCAGCCAGTGCTTCGAGTCGATCCTTGCGACGGGCGACGAGAACGAGATCGTGTCCCCGGCAAGCGAGCTCTTTTGCAAAGCTGGTTCCGATTCCTGCACTGGCGCCAGTGACGAGAGCGACGGGTCTGCCCATGGTGACTCCATTTCAGCGGCCAAAATCAACTGGGTTTACGAGAGAGTTCCCCGCTGATTCAACTCGAGAGTTCTGGTCCAGCGAAGGATACGATGGCAACTTAGCAGGATCAGAAGGCGACTTTACGTAGTGGCCTCCCATCAGGGAGACCGAACGGAAATGGTTTAACCGATGCTGAGCGGGATCTACAGGCACCTCTTTAAATCGAACCTGCATCCGCTGGATCCTCCAGCGGCTTGGCGGATCGCGCGGGGGTCTAAGTCACCTCAGTGGTTCAGTAGGGTTCTCAGTGATTTGAAGATTCGCACAGCCATCGACCTGCGACGAAGAGAATCATCCGATGCCTACCAAGGTGAGATCGATTTCGAGTCATTGGGGGTGGAGTATCACAATGTCCACTTGAGGTCTTCACGATTACCGCGGCCTGAAGCATTGGCACTGTTTCTTGATTTGTTATCAGACTCGCCACGTCCTCTATTGCTCTATTGCAAAAGAGGGAAGGACAAAACCGGTTTTGGCTCTGCCCTCTATCGGCATTATCAGCTGGGTCACGATCTCGAAAGTTCATGGATGGAGTTACGCCGAATCCCTTATGGGCACCGTATCCGTGGTCATGAAGGTCCCCATGATTTTCGCAGTTTGATCGAAAGAGAAAAGCCAGTGGATCTCCGTCGGTGGGTTGAAGATGAGTATCCGGAGCATTTTCAAGCGATCACCGGTGAAGAGCTGACACTTCGATAAATACCTTCGAATAATTTTAGGGCACCCCAAAATAATCCAGGGCCCCCAGACTTTGCGTCCGGGGACCCTGCGAGGAGGTGTGTGTGCTATTCAACAAGGGTCGGGGGGGATCGCCAGCCCGCCTTCGGCGCCCCCCCTTCCCATAACCCCATATCCGAAGGGTCCGAATCGTCGGACAGGGAATTTCAAAAAAATCTGGAGTTCCCTAATTGGCTCTTTAAAGGGGAGATGCGGGGGAGGCTTTAAGCCTCAGGAATGGGTCCTATTCCACAATTGGGGCAAGAATAGCCAAAAAAGCTGTGAAGCCCACAATTGTGGCAATCTTGTTCGCGGCGCAGGGCTTCTGCCAGTCTTTGGAGTTGATTCCAGGCTTGTTGGGCCCCTTCGATCGTCAGGAACTGGCGGTTTCCGATCGACCAGGAGAAGCATTCGGAGCAGCGATCGGGAAAGGAATCGAGTTGAGTCGGGGAGGTGTCGGTTCCGGAGCATCCTTCACAGCTGAGCTCCCTTTCGATCAGCTCTCCACGGGCAAGGGACCAACTGAGCCTTGAAAAGTAGAGCTTTCCAGACACGTATCCATGATTACAGCGAGGACAGAATTGATCTTCGTCATAGGCTTGTTGACACACTTGGCACTGCAGGCTGTTCCCGGGGACCTCGTGACCGTGAGCATCGAGGGCGTCGTGAAATTCACGGGAGTCTATTGGGATCATCGCTACGAACCCGCGATCACAGGGTTGGCACCAGCCATTGACCGTATAAGCGGCGAGGCAATCGCGGCAATCATTCACCGCCAAGGAGTTGGGTTCGGCATGATTTAAGGTGCGCTCTCCACTGTATTGACAGCTGCAGAGCGCACCGATTCCCAAGATGAGTAATAGCCCCAATCTGAGATTCAGGGGCAATTGAACGAACTGCAGGAGACCGCCCCTCCCGTGGTTGGATCTGATCCACATGAAGGGAAAGGAGCAGCAGGAGCTGCTGCACTGCCAAACAGATAATTCAACAGGCTGATGGCATCGGATAAATCGACTGAGTTGTCATCATTAGCGTCGAGTGCATTTGTGCAACTGTTGGAGTCACCACTGAAGAGATATGCCAGCAAAGATATGGGGTCTGTGATGTCGATCGACAAGTCTTGGTTGGCATCTCCACGGATAAAATTGATGCCTGGAGGGGGGGGTGGATTCGTCGCGGTGATGCAATTGCTGCAAGTCGCCGTATCTGATCCGCCCGGGCCAGTTGCAACCAGGCTCACGGTATAAACTCCGGCGCTCCCGTATGTGTGAATTGGATCACTCATGGTAGAGCTATTGCCGTCACCAAAATCCCACAAGTAATCGGAGATATCGCCGCTGCTGAGGTTCGTGAAGGACACCGTCAAAGGCGCATCGCCAGAGGTCAACGAAACAGAAAAATCTGCCACTGGTGGTGGCGGCGGTGGAGGAGGGCCACCGGCGTCGATGGTGCCTGTTTGATCGGCGAAATTGGTGGGTGTATTGGCAGCGATGATGAGATTGCCGGTGGAGAGGTCTTTTTGTACGGAGTTGACACCGTCCAGGGGTAGTGAAGGTGTGGGATAAGTCCATGAATCATAGACGTACCAAGTGATGGTGTCGGTTCCGAGGCCAAGGAAATTGTCGGGTAATATGTAATCGGGGGTCGGTGCACCAGGAAGACTGGCGAACCCTGCTGTTGCGATCAGCAAGTGTTTGAATGCAGTATTGCCAACGACATTCCCGGGAAAGGTGAACTCCTGTCCGGTGGCATTGCTGCGAATATACTTGTTGACCATAAAGTTTTCATTAGCAGCAGCCATAGGAACGTGGAGTTCGACGAACTGGATCGATCCATCTGAGTTGGAATACAACTCATTAATATCCCAAAGGTGTCCACCGGCTTGCAATGTGCCAGAAAAAATGAGAACTATGCATAGAGCATTAAGAACCTTCATAACGTCACCAATCTTCCAATAGTTGAAGCACAATTATATTGTTCAAAAATACTGCCCGCAGAGATTAATCCCTGCGGTTTTAATTAAATTATTTTAAAATCCTGATCGGTTTGCGAAGTATCGATATATCGCCAACTGAAGTTTTCACAAGGCCAGCAGCTGAAACCTTTTGACGATTGTCAGGGCTTTTATCAGCAGCGATTTCCGTATCTGAGTTCGATCAACTGGGGGTGCGGTTTTTCGCTGCCTTCGGAATGTTGCCAAGTCGCCATGTATAAGCGGTCATAGACATGCCCAGGAATCCATAACTGACCCGAATAAGAATCGAGTCCTCCAAGGCGGCCTCCCACTTCTTCAATAAACAAAGGCACCGTATTTTGATGCCCGCAAATGACGACGATCTCTTTCGGTTGGATGCTGGCAACGATCGCGCGCCAACGGGGCGCGTCTTCTGCAGGAATCACCTCGATCGGCGTTCCCACTTCGGAAGAGAGGGGCTCAAGTGTTTGGCGGGTACGGAGGTACTCGGTGCAGTACATGCGATCAACTTGAACCCCTGCCATTAACTGGGCGAGGGCTTTCGCGCGCTGATGCCCTTCTTCGGTTAATGCTGGGTCTGGGCCCGAGTCTTTTTCCGCATGTCTGAGAACGATCATGCTGCACAGATCTGAAGAATTGTCGGAAGGATTGCTGGATGGCATGAGGACCCTCCTGTTTTCAAACTGAGGCTTTCCATAGAATTCCAGAAATCGCTGAATTTGCTACAGGTATCTGATTCGATTTTCAGATGATTTCTTGACGCATTGGAAGTCTTTCAAGAGACTTGCGGATAATTCGAATTTGAAGGCATCAGAAATCGTCATTCGTAGGCGGATAAATCAGGAGGCTCAATGGAGGCTGGCATCGTTGGATTACCTAATGTGGGTAAATCTACCTTGTTTAATGCGCTGACATCTGCGGGTGCACACGCAGCCAACTATCCCTTCGCAACCATCGAGCCGAATGTCGGTGTTGTACCGATTCCGGATCCCCGATTATCGATTCTCGAAGAACATATCCCGACACAAAAAGTGATCCCGGCCTCATTGAAGATCGTCGATATCGCCGGTTTGGTGCGGGGTGCAAGTACCGGTGAAGGGTTGGGTAACCAGTTTCTCAGCCACATTCGTGAAACGGATGCCATCGTTCAGGTTGTTCGTTGTTTCGAGGAGGCCCCGGGTGGCGAAGAGATCACCCATGTCGATGGAACCATCGATCCATTAAGGGATATCGAAACGATCGAGATCGAATTGGTTCTCGCCGATTTGCAAACGGTCGAGGGGTCACTGGAGAAGGCGAAGCGCTCCGCTCGCAGTCAGGAGGAAGAGGCGCTGTTGCGACTCGAGCTTCTGGAAAAGTTGCAGCCGGTTTTGGCAGAGGGGCGTCCTGCCCGAGAAGCAGATATTGGCAGTAACCCCAAGTCTCCTGGATTACTCAAGGGGCTTGGGCTGATCACGACTAAGCCACAGATGTTTGTGATGAATGTCAGCGACGATGATGTCCTTGGAGAAGGCCCGTTGGCACAGAAGGTGCGCCAGTTGGCGCAAGAGCGGGGTAGTCAGGCGGTGCCAGTGTGCGCTCGCATCGAGGAAGAGCTTTCCGAACTGGATGAAGCAGATCGCCTAGAAATGCTCGCTGATTACGGAATGGACGAGCCTGCATTGGCGAAATTGGCTAGAGCGGTTTATTCCCTGTTGGGGCAGCAGTCATTCTACACTGCTGGCGAAAAAGAGATTCGCGCTTGGACCGTGCATCAGGGAGCACCCGCGCCTGAAGCGGCGGGGGTGATTCACACCGATTTTCAGCGAGGGTTTATTCGTGCTGAGATCTTCTCGGTGGCAGACCTTCAAGAGTTCGGTAGCGAAAAGGCCATCCGTGAAGCTGGTAAGTTAAGGGTGGAGGGTAAGGATTACGTCATGCAAGATGCGGATGTCTGCCACTTCCTCTTTAACCTTTGATACGGGGGTTGTTGATGAGTGAAGCGCCCAGCGTCTGGTTGATTCTATGGCTGACACTGATCGGACGCCGGGGCGATGTGCTGGAGATGGCCGAATGGGCCGCTCAATCGAACGGCACACTTTCTACGCCTGTTCTATGGGCCATCAAATACGGATACCACTTTTGGTTTTTGGTTTTCGCGATCGTCTTGTTTGTTCTGTTCAAGCTACTGAGCAGAAAAGTGGAAGCGTCTCCTGACTGATCGCCCGGTCTTTTGCATCGCACTTTTGCATCGCGGGATTCAGTGCTATCTAAGTTCAATACGATCAAGGTTCGGAGCGCTTGCGTTTCTGCATTCGGAACCAGCCAAATAGAATGCCTCCGATCAATAGAACCGGCAGTAGCGGTCTGATGGTTCGCCACAGCTGTATCCACAGGGGAGTGTTGTCCACGACTTCACCAGAGTTGGCAGTTTTTTGAAGAATGGCGTAGCCGTTCGGCGCGAGGACCGGATAGACGGTGGTGCCATCTTCAAGCTTTGCTGACGCTTCCAGGTGAGCTTTGACCTGGTCACCGGTGCTTGGAATGGGGAACTGACTGGGTCCGCAGAGGATCATCGTTGATCCGTCAGTCGTATTGAAAGTGGTGATAATCTCTGTGGCAGACAGCGCACCTTTTTCCACTTTCGAAACACTCATGCGAACCTGCCACAGGTAGATCCCGCTATTGGCATCGCTCGCCATCATCGCTTTTTCCATCGACAGGATTTCACCGACAACGATGATTTCTGAGGAAGCAAATAGTTGCTCAGGCGAATAAGGAGCTTTGCTTGCTTCGATGATGGGGTTGGCGAACGAAGCCAGAAGGGCCAATACCAGAAAGAATGGTAGCTTTCTTATCATTCTTTCTTTTCCCTTCTTGCGATCTGTTCCATCGATTTCATCTCCGTGCCATCAGGAAGAATCGTGAACATATCAAAGCGGAACTCATCCTCAGAGATGATCGTTTCGACCGCTCGGATTTTTGAATCTTTACCGCTTAACGGGTCGGTCAGCGTCCATGTCCATTCGATGACCCGAAAAACCTCGGCTTCGTTTTCACTTCGCTTGCCAATGCCGGTGGCGATGCCGGTGCCAAAGCTGTCGATCCAGGAAGAGACAAAACACTTTTTTCCGTTGTCGTAACCGATGAATCCTCGTGCTTCGAAGGGCATGCCGTTGTAGTCCATCGGCAACACTCTCTGCAGCAGATAGCGTCCGCCCATCGCCAACTCATTTTCGCTGACCATGGAGGTTTCAACCGGCTCCTGACCCGGCTCCATCCACTGACGATTTTCGACTTTCCAGCGGCCAACTCGCGCTTTGAGAAGCTCATGCTCCTGCCCCGGGGTCATAAACTCGAGCCACTTCTGCATCGGGTCGTCGGCGGATTCCGCTGTTTTCTTCTGTTCAAAAAGCCATTTCCACAGTTCAGGGTCGCCGTAGGTCAATCTGAAAATGTTGTGGCCCGCTTCAGGGTGCTCCGTGTATTTCACATTTGCACCCGCCTCTTTGAGTGCCTCTACCATGACCTGAGAGCGCACTGGCGGAATGACCTTATCTTTAGCGCCATGGAAGATCCACATGGGAACATCTTTGAATGAGGCGACAGAATCGGGGTCCCAGCCTCCGCAAAGGGGAACCGCCGCAGCGAACAGATCAGGCCTTTTGGAGATGATGCCAAAGGTCCCAATCCCTCCCATCGATTGGCCGGTGACGTAAATGCGATCTGGATCGATGGGTGAACTCTGGATCATTCCCTCGATCATCGCGATGACATCCGAAATCCTTTCAGGGCGGTCTAGCCAGTTTGCCTCTGTCCAGGATTCAGGTCTTGCCCACACTGCTTTTGTGCCGGAAACCGGGGCGACGACGAAGCAGGGGAAATCTGCGCGCAGCGAATCGATGGCGAGCACGTCCCCGGCGACTGACTTTCCACCCCTGCCATGAAGCACCAGGACCAATGGATACTTTCTATCCACCCTCAGTTCCTCTGGGATCATGATCTGATAGGAAAGAGCTCCACCATCCGGGTTGGTGTAATACGCCTGTTTGAAATAGGGGCTACTGACGGGGACGTCTTGAGCATGGCTCGGTACAGCGACGCCCACACAACACAAACTCAACAGTAGGAGGTAAAGAAGGCGATCGAGTTTCATGATTTCTTCCTGTTGCTTAACGGGGATTGAAAAGAGCCTCATTTTCGCTGGTCGTCGAGGGGTTTCAATGGCGGTCTCTGCAGGTGAAAGTCTCCTCTTTCCTGCCAGGCACGTCCGAGAGCAATCAATCGCGATTCGTCAAAAAGGTTGCCATTAAACGTGAGTGAGACAGGCATACCATCCTTGAATCCGCAGGGGGCTACGAGAGCCGGGTGACCCGTCAAATTGGTGATTCCCAAAGTTTGAAAATTTCCTGCTGGAGAAACGAATGCGACAACATCTTTGAGCTTTTCTATGGTGTCTCGCAGCAGAAGTGTGCGGATTCTTTGTGCGCGAATGTAATCAACCGCTGGAATCAATCGGGCGACTCGGAAGGTGTTTGGCCAAGCATTAGACCCTTGCTCAACTAGCTGGTCGTCGAGATTGTTGCGGGTGAATTCATCAAATGCCGCAGCACATTCTGCGAAGAGGATGATCATCAGTGGCCACACCGGATAGTCGGGAAGATTGACTTCAACCAGCTCGACGCCCAACCCACGGAGGTCATCGAGGGCTTGCTGGTACTCTTCTTTACCCTCGAAGTGTTTGGGTGAGTAACCGACGCGCCAGCCAGAGACAGAGGTTTTTCCGGGAACCTTGAAGGGGACATCCATCGCGGTGAGATCGCGACCGTCGGTTCCGTGGATGGCGTCGAGAACCAACGCTGTATCTTGCAAAGTTCTGCACATCGGTCCCAGCTTGTCCATCGTCCAGGACAGAGCCATCGCTCCTGTTCGCGCGACTCGACCAAAAGTGGGTCTCAAGGAAGAATTTCCACAAAGGGTCGAAGGGCTGACGATGGAGCCCAGCGTTTCCGATCCGATGGCGAAGGGCAATGCGCCCGCTGCGACCGCTGCTGCAGAGCCCGCCGAGGATCCACTCGATCCGGCATCGGTATTCCACGGACTTCTGGTTTTGCCTCCGTACCAGACGTCACCCATGGCGAGGGCGCCGAGTGTGAGTTTGGCGACGAGGACTGCTCCAGCCTCTTCGAGTTGTCTTACGACACTGGCATCTTCCTCGATCACCTGGTCTTTGTAGGGGGCTGCTCCCCACGTTGTTTTTGTTCCGCGAACGGAACAAAGATCTTTAACTCCATATGGAATTCCATGGAGAGGGCCGCGCCATTTTCCCTTCGATAGCTCGGCATCCATTTTTTGAGCTTGCGCCATCGCGATCTCATCGGTGAATGAAATCACGCAATGTAGATCTTTATCGACCTGACGAAGTCGCTCCAGAAAGAGTTGTGTCAGCTCTACAGAGGTGACTTGCTCTGATTTGATCAGCGCTGCCAGAGTAGAGAGATCAGCCCAATAGAGCTCAGCCAAATTCTCGGGTCGTTGGACTTGAGGCAAAGGGTCCTGGGCCGCCAGCTCAGGGACGTTGGCGAGATTTGTCGGTGGCAAAAAGATGGTTGCTGGCGCGACGGAGTTATCGAGTGGGACCCCTTGTAATGCTTTGAAAGAAGAGATGTTATCTGTTGCCCAAGGGAGCAGTTGGGCCAGCTCTTCATCGGTGAAATCGAGCGCGGCAAATTCGGTAGCAGAACGAACTGCATCGAGATTTGCCTTCGGTTCCGAATCAGGTGGATCCTGATTTTGAAAATGGAACAAAGAAGCGAACATCAATGTGAGGATCATGATTCATTTCCTTCTTCGATATCTAGGGGCCATGACTGAAGGTCGGAGAGATCATAGTTACTGAAGTCGAGGGGAGACCCTTGTTGATTCCACTGAAGTGTTCCTCTGTGAAAATGAGGGCTACCTTGGTCTCGGTCCTGAATTCGTAATCGCAGGCTCCAATGGGTGACCGGAAAAGCTAAATCGTCCCATGGGATCTCCGAATAATCGAACCAGCGGACCTCAAGGCTTTCAGGGCCGGCCTCAAAGTCATCCGACTTCATTTTCGCCAGATACTTGATGTGAATTTGGCCGATACGAGTGAGGTCGATGGAAACTAGAGGCTGGAGAATCTCGACTTCAGCGCGAGCCTCTTCCCATGTTTCGCGAGTCGCTCCGGCGAGGGTGGATTCCCCAACCTCTAGAAAACCAGCGGGTGGGGTCCATTTACCGTGAGCAGGCTCGATGGCGCGCCGACAAAGGAGGATGCGGTTTCCCGATTCAATGACCGTTCCGACGACGACGCGAGGATTGACGTAATGAATCATGCCGCAAGCTTTGCAGACACCACGGAGCCGATCCTCTCCTTGAGGGATTTCTTGCGTCAGTGGGCTTCCACATTGGTGGCAGAATTTCGGTTCCGGATCGATCAAGGGCCCTCGATTTCCATACCATGAAGGTGGCAGAGAGGGCGGACCGGGGCAAGGAAACAATCGAGTAAGCAGGTTTCTGGTTGGCCAAGAAGAAGGATCCCTGTCTAATTCGCACACTTGAAGGGTGGCGCAGTGATTCGCATACAGCATTGGCTTTGGTTGATCGTTTTAGGGACTTTGGCGGGGTGTGCACAGCTGCCTCGCAATGAGAGTTCGACCCCTCCCTCGATTATTTTGGTGTTGGCGGATGATCTTGGTTGGGCGGATATCTCTTGCCAGGGCAGTGCATGGGAGACTCCTTCCATCGATCGGCTCGCCGCTGAGGGAGTCAGATTGACTCGAGCTTATTCGAATGGTCCAAACTGTGCCCCCAGTCGTGCATGTTTGATGACCGGACTCGACGTGGCGGCACACGGGGTTTTCACTGTCGCCCCTGCGGCGCGAGGGAAGGCCGAGAATCGTAAGCTGGTTCCACCAAAGACTCGTCGTACGCTTCAAGACACCGATGTCTCTATTGCTGAAATGTTGAAGAGTTCGGGATATCGCAGTGCCCACATCGGCAAATGGCATCTGGGAGATGATCCGAGCTCCCAGGGATTCGACGTTTCGATAGCGGGGGATCGCCGGGGCCATCCAAAAACTCATCTGGCTCCATGGAAGTTACCCAACTTGCCTGAACAAGCTGATGGTACCGAGTTGGCCGATGCGTTGACCGATCACGCCATCGATTTTATTCGCGAGTGCGGGGATCAACCTTATTTGTTGGTGCTCTCTCACTACGCGGTTCATACCCCGGTTCAGGTTTCTGATGAAGCGTTGAACCGCTGGCAGAAGCGCTTGCCTGGTGCAACCCGTCGTCAGCAAAAGTACGCTGCTCTCGTGGATAGCGTCGATCGTTCCGTAGCTCGATTGATGCAGCAAGTTGAATCGAGTGGCAAGAGTGACGACACAGTGATCATCTTCACCAGCGATAATGGTGGTCTTGAAGGTTTCACTGACAACGGCCCTCTGCGTGGCGGTAAAGGAATGCTTTATGAAGGTGGAATTCGAGTGCCGCTGATCTTTTGGGGAGATCGCTTTTCGGGTGGAAGGGTTGTCGAAGGAAATCCAGTGCAGTTGACCGATCTCGCGCCAACATTTTTGGAATGGGCGAAAACAAACCCCCCCGCCTCCGGGTCACTGAACGGGGCTAGTCTCGTTCAACTCTTAGAGGAGGAGAGAGATCTTCCTCCGAGGGATTTGTATTGGCACTTCCCCGCTTACCTTTCAGGCTCTGCTAAGAGGCATGGGCTTTGGCGCACGACTCCGGTTTCCGCCATCATGAATGGGGATGACAAGTTAATGGAGTTTTACGAGTCGGAAGAGCTACAGCTGTACGACCTCTCAGTCATGACAGAGGAGGAAGATTTCTCCGAATTCGAGCCGCAAAAAGTGATGGATCTCCAAAATCGTCTTGAGCGTTGGCTGCGAAATCGAAAAATGCCCATGCCAACCCGCCCCGAGGGGCCCTGATCGCTCGACAACAGTGCCGGTAGGGTGGATTCTGGGGGTGTTTACTTCAGTGAGCATCTGACCCAGTCATACAAGAGCAGGAGAGCGCTTGTTTCCTTTTCGAGCTTTCCGGTTCCTGGCACCGCTCATTCGCGAACAGCGACCCATCTTTGCCATCGGGGTCGTTCTCATCCTTTTGACCAGCCTTTCACAGGTTGCAGTCCCCCGACTGGTCGGTTTAGCGATTACCAAATTGGAATCGGGTATCGGGATCGATTTTATCTATCCGATTGCTTTGGCGATGTTCGGAGCAGTATTGATCCGCGGTTTAACCTCTTTTTGGACCCGAGAAACGGTGATCGCGTCTAGCCGTCGAATTGAAAAGAAACTGCGCGATCAGCTGTACCAGCACATTTCAGGGCTCGATGGCTCCTTCTATTCGAAAACTCACACCGGTGATTTGATGAGTCGTTTCACCAGTGACATCGAAGCGGTTCGGATGGTCTTCGGCCCAGCGGTGATGTACTCAGTGCAAACGGCATTCACTCTGATCTTTGCACTCTCGATGATGATCCAGATCGATTGGCAGCTGACGCTTTACTCACTGATCCCCTTGGGTTTTCTCACGGTGGCGATTCGAGTTATTGGGCCCAAGGTTCACCGAGAGTCGATGCGCGCTCAAGAAATGCTCTCAGGAATCTCAGTGCACTCCCAAGAAAACTTTGCAAATGCACCGGTGATCAAAGCATTCGTTGTTGAAGATGCTGAAGTCGAACGGATGCAGCGCCTTAGTCACGATTACTTTCAGCAAAATTTACGGATCGCCAGATTGAGAGCGATCTCAGGCAGCGCCATGTGGCTCTTTGGTGACCTCGCTCTCGTCACTTTGTTGCTCATCGGTGGAGGACGTATTTTGCAGGGGAATCTCGATCTGGGAGATTTCGCCACCTTCAATGGCTGCCAACTGCTGTTGATTTGGCCGATGATCGCCCTCGGTTGGGTGATGAACCTGTTTCACAGGGGAGCCGCGAGTGCCGAGAGGCTGCAGGCGATTCTCGATGCCAAACCCCTCGTCGATGATTCCCACTCAGTGGGCCATGAAGCAGTCCGCCACGGCAGTGTCGAATTCCAACAAGTTTCTTACCGTTATCCGGAGGGTGAGGCTCCTGCCCTGGAGGATGTCTCATTCGAACTGCCTGCTGGAGGAACCCTCGGCGTGGTCGGGGTCACTGCCAGTGGAAAAACGAGTCTGCTCAATCTGATTCCGCGATTGTCACCGGCCACTTCCGGAAGAGTCTTCATCGATGGGAAGCCGATCGAGGGGTATTCACTCGGAGTGCTTCGAGATTCCATCTCGATGGTCCCCCAAGAACCGTTCCTCTTTAGTGCCACCATCGCAGAGAACATCGCTTTCGGAGTGGGTGAGGTCGCCCCTGAAAAAATTAAACAGGTGGCAAAGCTGGTTCGCATCGATCAAGAGATCGACAAGTTTCCTGACGGCTATCAACAAAGGGTCGGTGAAAGAGGCATCACGCTCAGCGGAGGACAGAAGCAGAGGATCGCCATCGCTAGAGCGATCTTGCAGCGGCCGAAGATTCTTCTTCTCGATGATGTCCTCTCTGCGGTCGATTCCGAAACGGAGACATCCATCCTTGAAGGTCTTAAAGATTGGACGAAGGATCTGACCGCATTGATCGTGGCGCACCGACTCAGTGCGGTTACGCATGCCGATGAGATTCTCGTGCTGGAGGCGGGCAGAGTGGTCGAGAGGGGAACTCACGCCGACCTGTTGGCACTTAAGGGCAGATATTCAGAGTTGTGGAGTAAGCAGACCATCGAGAGTGAGTTGGAGGATCTAGAATGACCTCCAAGAAAGCAGCACCAAAGCCATCGCAAAAAGATGACGCCGAAGACTTCTACGTCGAAGAAGTGATCGATCGCCCTTTCAGTAGGGCGCTTGCGGGGCGGTTGATGAAATACCTGCGACCCTACAAGGGCCTGGTTTTGATGTCGGTACTACTCATTTTGGCGAATACCGCTCTGTCTTTGATCGGCCCCTTGCTGATCAAGGAGGCGGTCGATGGCCCCCTTGCTCTTCCCACAGAAGAGACAGAAAACCGACAGCTGACCCAGCTTGGACAGTGGATCACGGACGTCGGTGAGAGCGTGGGACTGAATCCCATCACGGTTGGATCCGGTGTCGATGAGAGAACCCAATGGTTGTGGGTCTTGGTAGGCATCTATGCTTTGACATTGTTGATTCAGATCCTGATGCGCTACGGCGAAACGATGGTTCTCAATCACACGGGTCAGAACGTGATGCGCGATCTGCGTCTACAGATCTTCGGCCACTTACAAAGACAGAGCGCGTCCTACTATCACAAAAACCCAGTCGGACGTTTGGTGACCCGAGTGACTCACGATGTGGAAGCTCTCAATGAACTCTTTACCAGTGGGTTTGTCACACTCGTGGGGGATATCCTCGCCATCACCGGAATCGTCATCATGCTCTTCTGGACTAATGCGGAGTTGGCAGCAATGGTGCTTTCGACCGCACCGATTTTGCTGATATCGACCACGATCTTCCGTCGCTTTGCTCGCAAGCATTACCGTGAAGTTCGACGCAGGTTGGCTCACTTGAATGCCTTTACCCAGGAATCGATCAGTGGCATGGAGGTGATTCAAGTATGTCGGCGCGAGGAGCAGCAGGCGGAAAAGTATTCCAATATCAATGGCAAGCTTAGGGATGCCCACCTCAAGAGCATCTTTTGGTATGCACTCTTCTTCCCAACTGTGGAGCTGTTGTCGGTCGTGGCATTGGGAATCATCGTTGTACAGGGCGGGCAGCGAATCGAAGCGGGTTCAGCGACCTTTGGCGAGTTTTTCCTCTTTTGGACCTACCTCACTCGCCTCTTCACCCCGGTCAGGGATCTTGCTGAGAAGTACAACTTGTTGCAATCAGCGATGGCTTCCAGTGAACGAATCTTCACGGTGCTCGATACCGATACTTCATTTGAAGAAGCTGAAGTTTCGAAGGGGCACCCGCAAAACGCCCTCGATGAGATCCGATTTGAAAATGTTTCTTTTTCCTATGATGGAGAGACCCCCGTCTTGGAAGAGGTCTCCTTCTCTGTCAAACGTGGCGAAACGATTGCTATCGTTGGAGCCACAGGTGCGGGGAAGAGCACCATCATTCACTTGCTCTTGCGATTCCATGATCCCGTAAATGGCAAGGTGTTGTTCAATGGTACGGATATTCGTGACCTACCCTTGGATCAGCATCGCCAGCGCTTTGGCCTGGTTCTTCAGGACGTCTCGGTTTTGACGAGAACCCTCGAGGAGAATATTCGTTTCGACCGAGACATCTCCCGACAGCGCATCAGCGAAGCGTTGGGCCAGGTCAACGGATCTGAAATAGTTCAGCGACAAAAAGCTGGCTTGGAAGAGCCGATGAAGGAGAGGGGTAGAACCCTGTCCAGTGGTGAACGACAACTGATATCTTTTGCACGAGCTCTCGCCGGTGATCCTGAAGTGTTGGTTCTGGATGAGGCGACCAGTCACGTAGACTCTGGTACAGAAGCGAAGATTCAAGAAGCGATCGAGCGAATGGTTGAGGGGCGTACTTCAGTGATCGTTGCCCATCGACTGAGTACCGTGCGCAAAGCGGACCGTATCTTGGTGCTTCACCACGGTCACCTCCGCGAGTCGGGGACCCATGACGAACTGGTGGCCCAGGATGGCATCTACGCACGTCTCGTCAAATTGCAGTTCCAGTCGCGCTGAGCGATCGTTCCGGCGATTAAACGGAGCCTATTTTGGGTAACTCTCCAACGAGCGGTTTGACGTAGGTCAAGAAGTCGTCGGTTACATCACAGCCATCGGCGATCCATGAAGTGGGCATCACTTTGGTTTTTCGAGCCACTTCCTGTAATGGAACAGGCACGTACTCGATGGAGTAAGGATCATCGGAAGTGCGCTTTAAAGTCAGGCTTGCACCTTCGTGGCCATCGAGTGCAGCTTGAACCGCAGCCTGGCCACTTTCACGGGCTTCTTTGCGATCGCTTTCACTGACACAATCGGCAAATGATCGTTGCAAGTAACCAAAGGTGTCTGCCCGCACTCGCAATTTGCTACCGAGGCGCTCGCGAATCAAACGGGCCAGGTAATCGCCCAATGCGCCGCTTCCGGAGAGTTGCACATTTCCGTGAGCATCCCGTTCCACCGATCCGGAGAGTTGTTCCGCCAGCATTTGAGTGATGGATGTTCCCTCTGCATCGTGGATTCCTTCGCTGACCGCAATCATGCAGCGACCTTCTTTACTGTAGATCCGATCGACGTCGACAATGAAGCGGTCGATATCAAAAACAGATTCGGGAAGGTAGATCAGATGGGGTCCGGTGCCATGTTCAGTGCGAGCGAGTGCGCTGGCAGCGGTGAGGAATCCTGCGTGGCGTCCCATGATGATGTCGATCTTGATTCCTGGAAGCGCACGGTTGTCGAGACTGTCTCCCAAAAGGGCGCAGGCAACAAATCTCGCAGCTGAACCGTAGCCGGGGGTGTGGTCATTGAGAACCAGATCGTTGTCGATGGTTTTGGGAACGTGGAAAGCGCGCAACTCATATCCCGCTTGTTGGGCCACTTCGGAAACGATGCGACAGGTATCGGCGCTATCATTACCACCGATGTAAAAGAAGTAGCGAATGTCGCGGGTAGAAAGCTGCTCAAAGATTTGTTTGCAGTAATCTGCATCGGGCTTATCGCGACTCGATCCGAGGGAAGCCCCTGGTGTATTCGCGATCAAATTGAGAGAGTTGCTGCTCAAATTGGTTAAATCTGTAAGATCGCCTTCCAGCATGCCACGAACCGCATGCCTTGCTCCAAAGATGGAGTCTGCGAGTCCAGATTGCTGAATCGCTTCGACCACACCTGCTAGCGAAGCATTGATGACCACGGTTGGCCCGCCTGATTGGGCGACGACAGCATTCCCTTTGGGCAGAGACATCGATCCTCCTCAATAGTTTTCAATAATGTTGAATCAAGACCAGTGGAGGATACCCCGATCAGAGCTGCCGATGCGAGATGAGTTCAGTAATAGAGTTGGCGATGTCGAGAGCTACCTGGACTGACAAAGGCTCAGAATCGATATGACCTCAGGGAGTCGGCCTGACGAGAGTCACCCGATCGTTGACTTCACCGCCGGTAACGACATTTTCAAGCAATAGGGAGTTTTGATCGATCGTGAGGAGTAGGGATCCATGCTGCTCATCAAATTTGTCCATCACAGGATGTTCTCCACGTAGGCCGACACCCGCTCCTCCATGTCCGACAACTACGTAAAGGGTCCCTGCTCCTTTGGCGACTTCGTAGCGGTCCTGCTTTTGTTGGAGGATTTTCCCGTCTTTCAGGAGAGTTTCTCGTCCAGGCACGACGTGGTTAGGGGCTTCGCCGTAACCGTAGACACCTTCGATCAGCGCCGATCGTTCATAGCAGTGGGAGTGACCCGCGAAGATCAGATCGGTACCACCCGCTTCCAGCAGTGGAATGACGATTTCCCGGATGGCGACAAGGCGGCCATAGCTGTCTCTGGCAGTCTGGGAAGTGTGGGTGCCCAATGTGTACGGTGGGTGATGGAAGTAAGCGATACACCATTCGCGATCATGAGATCGGAGGTCCTTCTTTAGCCACTGAACCATCGGTGAGTCAGCCGTAATTTTACCGCCGCTGGAGTCGAGGGAGATGAAGTGAACAGGGCCATTATCGAATGAGTAATATGCTTCAGTGCCACTGGGCTCTCCTCCGCACTCTCCATTTGAGGGAAGAATGAAGGCATCGAAGTAGGGGCCGGTTTCTGTCTCAGCATTTGAGCTTTTGACCTCGTGATTACCGATGGCAGGCCAACAGGGAAGCTCTGCGAGCATCTTTGCATATGGACGAAAAAAGCGCCCATTGAACTCTCCTTCAGTTCCTCGGTTGTAAGCCATATCGCCAACGTGAAGCATTAAGTCGATACCACTGCCGATCTCTGTCTGGCTTGCATGCTCACTCATCGCTTTGAGCACGCCGTACTGCTGCCTTTTTCCGGTTCCGCTATCTCCGAGTACCCAGACCTTCAGTGCGGCATCGGATTCCCTCCCCAGGGCGGATCGAAAAGTTCCACTTCCGAGTAGCGTATCTGCAACCAAAACCCGGTATTCGATGGGACTCTGTTCGGGAAGTTGATCTAATTTGGCGACGTAGTTGAAGACAGGCCCGGGTCCATCTTCTTTCATGACCTCGGTGGCACCGATCCAATCTTCATTGTCGGCTTTACGCCACTGGACCACAGGATCTGGGGAACGGGGAGTCATGCGCCAGCAGATGAGGGCAACATCATCATGGACCTGTTGAAGATATGGTTTTCGGGGGGTGTCGGAAGGGATGTAGGCCCGATTGTCGAGGCGGTAGACACCAGCGAGCAGAATCAGAGCCAGCAGGAGCAAGGCGAAAAATCGACTCATGGTCGGGGAGCCTTTCTCGGGTGTTTTTTGAAACCCGACAACAATTCGAAACCCGGAGGCAGGGTCTCGAGTGACCCGTTACGATTCGGGTATTAGAATAACCGCCTCGGAGTAAAAAATTGCTGCAGATCCAAGGAATTTACAAATCGTTCGGCGAGCAGGATCTCTTCCTCGATGCCGGCTGCCTCATCGAGGCGGGCGAGAAGGTCGGTATCGTTGGCGCAAATGGCCACGGTAAATCGACCCTCCTGAAGATGATTTTGTCTGAATTGGAACCGGATCAGGGCAATATCGCGGTGACCCGTGGAGTCCGAATCGGACACCTTTCTCAGCATTTGATCTTCAAGGCGAAGACTGTTCTCGATGAAGCTTGCAGTGTGCTCGTTGAGGAGGACGGATTTTTGCCGGTCTTCAAGGCGGAATCGATGTTGATGGGGCTCGGCTTTTCCGAAGAGCAACTGAAGCAACCGCCTGGGGAGTTATCCGGGGGGTTTCAGGTGCGCCTCAATCTCGCCAAAGCTTTGTTAGAAGACCCTGATCTGTTGCTTCTCGATGAGCCGAACAACTATCTCGATATCGTCAGTCTGCGGTGGCTCAAAGAGTTTTTGCGTAAGTGGCGTAGAACATTGCTACTGGTCACGCACGATCGAGAGTTTATGGATTCGATCACGACCCATACCTTGGCGGTCCATCGACGCAAGCTACGAAAATTCAAAGGTGGAACCGACAAAGCATGGCAGCAGGTTTTCATCGAAGAAGAGATGCACGAAAAAACTCGGGTCAATACCGAGCGCAAGATCGCTCACGAAATGAGATTTGTCGAAAGATTTCGCGCGAAGGCCCGTCGTGCTTCTCAAGCCCAATCGAGACTCAAGCAGATCAATAAGCGTGAGCGATTGGAAAAGCTCGATGAAATTTCGACCCTCTCCTTCGCTTTCCATTACAAACACAATCCCGGGAAATGGGCTTTGGAAACACGACGTCTGAACTTCGCATATGACAATGGGCCAACATTGATCGAGGGTTTGGATCTGCATATTGGCGCAGGGGATCGGGTTGGGGTGATCGGTCAAAATGGAAAAGGTAAATCGACTCTGTTACGCCTGATGGCGGGAGAGTTGGTGCCGATTGAAGGGGAGGTTCGCACCCATCCTTCCACCAGTATCAACCTCTTTGGGCAGAGCGCCATGAGGGTGCTGAGGCCTGAGAGGTCTGTCGAAGAAGAGGTTTACGAAGCGAACAGCACTCTTAACCGTACGCAAGTCAGAGACATTTGCGGTGCCATGATGTTTGGTGGAGATCTCGCTCTGAAAAAAGTGGAAGTGCTCTCTGGGGGTGAAAAATCGCGCACCTTACTTGGGAGAGTCCTCGCTTGCCCTGGCAATCTGTTGCTGTTGGACGAGCCGACCAACCACCTCGATATGGCGAGTACGGATGCTCTCATTGAGGCGATCAGGGCATACCCTGGTGCCGCGGTGATGGTGACACACGTCGAATCCGTGCTCAGGGAAACCTGTAATCGACTGGTGATTTTCGACGACGGCAAAGTCAGGGTGTTTGAGGGCACCTATGATGACTTTTTGCGTCGACATGGTTGGAGCAATGAAGACCAGCCACTCGAAGACAAAGGTCCTCGAAAGAGGCGTGAAAATCGCAAGGACTTGAAGCGTGAGCGCGCTGAATTGATTCGCGAGAGATCTCAGACTCTTAAACCCCTCAAGCAGACCATCGAGAGCAATGAGAAGCTGATCATGATGCTCGAAGAGAAGGTCGGTAAAACGGAAGCGAATCTGATCGAGGCATCTGAAAGCGGTGACGGCGAAGCCATCGCTTCTCTGGCGCAGGAGCTGAATAACCTGCGAGCTTCCATCGACCGGGCCTTTGAAAAGTTTGAAGTTGCCAGCGAAGAACACGACCGACTCGAAGCGGAATTCAATGAGAAGCTGGGCGAGGAAGATTGACCTTGCTTAGGGAATCTCGGTGTATTTGCCACCAGATCTTCGAGACAACTCCTGCAAGAATGTGGAAGCGGAGCCAGCGGTCGCCCTGAATCCGATGGTGTGAATCGGGATATGCTCAAATCGATTGATGGTGTCGAGGTGTTCCAAAAGGGCAGCTCCATCGATGGGATCCTTGGCACGGTAAGGCATTCCGTCGGAGAGGAGCACGATGGTTCTTACTCCCTTGATGTTGAATGCGGCATCCAGCGCCAGATCAGTGGAGGTGAACCCTTCAGGATCAAATCGCTCGATGAATTTGATGGCTCGACGCTTTTGATCTGGCAACGCCTTGATGAGGAAATCACTCATCTTCTCCACGTCTTCATCGAATGAGATGAGGCAGAAGTGGAAGTCTTTCGGCAACTCACGGACCATTCTCTTGAGTTCCTTCTGAACTCTTCTGAGCCTCATCCGGGAATCGGGAAGTTCGTCAGAGCTGCCTCCGCGACGCTTGCGCGCATTGCCACCAACGGAGGTGCCTTCACCCTTTCCGCCTTTTTGATGGTCGTCACTGCTTTCCGGCTTAGGGTCCTTTTCTTGCATAGATATGCTGGTGTCGAGGACGAAGACGATCTTCTGACTGACCAATTCCTGACCGAAGAAGTTGACCGGTTCGATTTTGACTCCGGTTCCCTTCAATACGATCTTCGCAGGATCTAACTTTTTGTTCTGCTCGAGTTCCTTGCGGTTGCTCTTCCACAAGGTGTCCCATTCGGAAGCAGCGAAGAGATCCGCACCGGTCAACTCACCGAGGATGTTGCGCAATTGCTCTGCCACGAGACACAGATCTCGATCCCGATCCTCCTGGTACTGAAGTGCTCTGATTAGATGTGGAATGGCACCCCGGTGTTCTTTTTCGAGAAGAGTTTTGATGGCTCCAAGGGCGACACTGTCTTCCTGATCGTAGAGGCCCTGGAGAACCGCTCTGAAGCTCTCGACATCTTTGCGAGATCCGAGATATCGGATCAAAAGATCACGAACCTGCTTCTGGGGGTGTTGTTTTGCCTGGGTACACAGCCAGGTAAGGCCTGGTCCAGGTGTCAGCTTAGCGAGGCCTCGAAGCGCCGCGTTCTCGATGGCGGGGTTGTCTGCGAGAAGGGCGTGTTTGATCACCTGATCCATATCGATCGCACTGGCCCCCTTGGCCATCGCCTGGATCACCTGCTCCACTAATTTTGGGTCACCGCTCGCAACGGCCTTCTCAAGATTGGAGAGTTCCTGAATGGGAGAGACACACATCAGAATCGAGAAGACGGTCGTCAGCATCCGAGACCTTTCATGAGATGCGGAACCCCGTAGCATGGGTGACTGGCGGGGAGGAGCGAATATGTCTTGTTTAACGATACTGTTACTGGCGGGGGCTCTCAATCTCCCATCCCCACTTCTGCAATCGGCGGAAGAGGCTCCTGAAATCAGAATGGAATCAGCGGTTGTTCCTACGCAAACCTGGTTAGGACGGCAATGGAATGCCAACCGCTTTCAGGATTGGGCGTTGAAGGACGGGAAAATTGAGTGCATGAACAGTCAGCTCAAGGACCCGATCCGTACCGCTATCTGGTTACCGGATGAGGTTCAGCCACAAGGGGGGCCGATTTCATTCTCTGTCGAGGTCCATCGACCGGGAGATCAGAGTTCACTCGAAGAGAGTAGCCTTCACGCTGGATCCTTCGCGGGTTTGATCTTTGGTATCGGCGGCCCTGAGGTCGATCATCGCATTCGCTCCATCGTTCATGATAAGCCCGCTGAAGACGGTGGGATCTTGGCGACGGTGGATGCCCGAGGCCGGGTTTACTTCCGTGATTTTTCCACCGGTGGTGGTGGGGGATCATGGTCTGTGAGCGGCCCTCTCAAAGAAGGGATGGCTGAGAAATTTCCGGATCAGGTGCACACGGTTCAGGCGAATGAAAAGCAAGATACGGGTCTCAGTCCCGGCGTGTGGAAGCTGACCTTGGATCTCCTTCCCCAAGATGATTTGAAGTTATGGACGGTCACCCTGATCTCAGCAAATCAGCAGGGTGAAGAAGTCAGCCGTTCTGTCCTAAAAAATCTTACGGCTCAGCAGATCGATGGTTCTTTTGGTCTTGTGAGCCACTTGGGTGACAAGAATCGGCGTGGAGGTTGGAGCTTCTCTTCCTTCGAGGCTAATGGCATAGGATTGGTAAACCACAGGAATCGTCTACTCGGCCCCATCTTTGGTTTGCAATACAGCCTCTCCAGAAATCCTGAAACCTCTTCAGAAGATCCGAGTTCGATATATCACGAGTGGAACCTGACCGCCCAGCTGGCCCCCGTCGCGGCATCGGCGGTGCGTGAAGCGTGGCTTGAAGTTCAATCTGAAGATGGGGATAAGGGCCCTACTTGGACTCGCCTGACGACCGGAACCTATGAAGCCCTATCGCAAACCTTGCGATTCAGGGTCCCTCGTTGGTCTGCCCATCGCACCCTGGCTTTCCGCGTCAAGCTGCTACTTGGTGATTCGGAAAGTCGTCAAAAAGAGTTTTCTTACAACGGCATCGTTCGTGCTGAACCGGAACTGGATGGCCGACCGGTTCGCATCGGGCTCATCTCCTGCGTCAAAAATTTTACTGGGAAGTTAGCGTGGAACAGTTCCTCGATTTGGTATCCCCACGAAGATGTGGCCCGCGGTTTACTTTCTCAAGATCCTGATCTAGTCTTCTTCGCCGGTGATCAGATCTACGAAGGAGATATCACCCGAGCGGAGGTCAATCCTCCGGACCGCATGCTTCTCGACTACCACACCAAGTACCTGCGTTGGTATCGGGCTTTTGGTGAACTCACCCGATCTCGACCGACGATTCAGGTTCCTGACGATCACGATGTTTACCACGGCAACATCTGGGGGGCGGGCGGTAAACGCGCTCGCCGAGAGAAGGGGATGACCGCGCAGGATTCAGGGGGCTACAAGTTGGCCCCCCGGGAAGTGAATGCCATCCATCTGACGCAGACATCCCACCTTCCTGCCCCATGCATCGAAGGGCCCATCGGTGAGGGTTACAGTGTTTATACGACACGCGTCGAATACGCCGGCTTATCGATGGCCGTGATCTCTGATCGCCAATTCAAAAGTGCCCCGCGCCCTTCTTTGCCGGAGGGGGATGTCGTAAACGGCTGGTTCCGTAACCCGGAGTTTGATCCCGTGAAAGATGCGGATGCACCTGGTCTCGATCTGCTGGGGAGTGCTCAGGAGAAGTTTCTCGCCAATTGGTCTTTGGACTGGAGTCGCGGGGCCCGGTGGAAGGTTCTGCTTTCGCAGACTCCATTTGTCAATGTCGCAACTTTACCCCCGGGCAAAACCGGGGCAGTGATCCCCGGATTGCCGATTCCAAAACCGGGGGGGTGGCCCGAAGGAGAAGCACCTGTAGCGGATTGTGATTCAGGGGGTTGGCCTCAGAGTGCGCGAAACAGGGCTGTTAGCTTGTTGAGAGATGCTCGTGCATTTCACCTCGCTGGCGATCAGCACCTGGCTTCTTGCGTGCGTTATGGCGTCGAGAATTTTCGCGATGCTGGAGTTGTCTTTGCTGGGCCAGCGGTAGCGAACACTTGGCCCCGTCGTTGGTTTCCATCGGTTGCCGGTGGCGGTAAGCCGGTGAGTCCTTTGCGTGGCACCGGAGATTTTCGCGATGGATTTGGCAATGCGATGACGGTTCTTGCGGTAGGAAACCCAAGCCGCACAGGTCATGAGCCTGAACGGTTACACGATCGGGGGCCGGGCTGGGGACTGGTTCATGTCGATCTCAACAAGAGAACCGCGACCTTCGAATGTTGGCCTCGATTTAGTACACCAGGCAAAGCTGATGCCGAGCAATATCCAGGGTGGCCGATCACAGTGGATCAAAGATCTCTCGATGGCCGCAAGCCTCATGCCTTGTTGCCAAACGTTGAGAGTGGCGACGATTTACCGATCGCGCATATCTGGCGGGTGGGACCCGCCGATGAAAAGAAGGTCTTGGTCAGCGCCTATCGATTGAAGAAGGGGGAGTCGTGGAATCCTCCTGTTCATCAACCAGGTTCTTATCAGGTTCAGCTCCTGTTCACGGATGGGCGTGAAGCTTGGGGTGAAGTCGTCGAAATTCGCTGATTTCGGTTTGTTGAAGTAATTCCTTTGGTGTTACCAGGACCCCTGTTTGTTATCATTCCCATCGCTACATGATCCAATGACGGAAATCTTTGGAGGAAGTGACGATGAGAATCCATCTGCTTTTTGCTACATGCTTTTGTGCCTTGCTCAGTCTCCATTCGCCGAATCTCTTTGGCCAGGAGGATGGTAAGCAGAAGGAAGACGATAAGACCGCCGTCAAACCCTTTGAGCTGACTGCTGATGAACGAGAGCAAATTTTGGATCTCTTCAACGCTAGTACTGAAAAGGTCAGCCCTGCGGGGGTTTTGGAGGTGAGCTACGACTTCACCAAAGACGACGAAGCTCTCGGTGATGATTGGTTGCCCGTGCCGACTAGCGTTTTTGGCAAGGTGGGCCAGTCAGTGCGTTGGAGCCGCGCCCGCGAAGCTTCCAGGGCAGGCTTCGGTAATGCGATTTATTTTGCTGATAAAGGGCAGTGGTTTCATCAAGCGGTCTTCGAGCCCGATGTTCGACTCGACATGGAGGCTCGATCCCTGGTTGGCGGGCAGAGGAAAGATTTCTTTTGTGCGGTATTTGCTTGGTCCAAAAAGTTGTCGCGCAGGGTCGGCTCCAACCTCGGTTCTCAGTTGATGCGAATCAGTGGTATCAAGGCGGCAGGGGCGGTCGGGCCAGCGCCCGCCATCGTTTTCCAGGAGCCGCATCATTTCGGTTACCAAATCAAGAATGGCACCTTTGAAGTTCTCTCTTCGGGCCGCGCAGTAACGGAGACGAAGAGTAGCAAGTTTCTAAAGAACCTGGACAGTGGCCAGGTCGGTTGTGTATGGAGTGGCAAGATCAGTATGTGTGTCGGATCGATCTCCATTCGCGGAAAACTGGACCTCGATTGGGTGGGTCGTAAAATTCCTTCCGTTGCTGAGAGACTGAAGGAATACCGCAAAGCGACTGATTCAAAATAGGGCATATCACTCTTCAGCATCCTTTTTTATAGAAACGCGTTCTTCAGGGATCGTTTTCATTTTCAGTGACGTTCCGTCTTCCCAGAGGAGGTCGGCGGTCTCATTTCGGGAAAAAACCGGATTCCTCTTTTGTGACCTGCAGCCCGATCAGGGCGCGGAAAGGAAGAGGATCATGAATCCGGTGATGACACTGGTTCTGATGGTGGGAATTTCAACGGTTTCGAACTCAGATAAGGAGCCGGTTCCCTGGAACCTGAACAAAGACCAAAAAGAACAACTTCTAGAGTTGTTTTTAGCTGATGAGGAAAGCGTCACCCCAGAAGGTGTGGTGACCCTCATTTATAAGTTCGATTCAGATGAGCCGGAGAAAGCAGATAACTTCTTTCCTCCGGTTTCCTTTGCACCCAATGCCAAAATCAAGTGGGCCGATCACCGTTGGGGATACAGTCGCCTTTACCATGAAGGGGTCGTGATTGCCGACAAAGGTGAGTGGTTTCACGAAGCGGTTTGGGAGCCAAGTGTCATCATGGATGTCGATTTCGTTTCTTTCACTACCGGCAATCCAAGTCGCAAGGATCTGGTGGCTGCCACCTATGCATGGTCGAAGAAGAATCGTCGAAGGGTTGGCAGCAACCTTGGAACGCAGTTGGTCCGTCTTTCAGGAGTGAAGGCTTCTGGGAAACAAGGTAAAGCAGCCCCTCTGGTTCACGAAGAACGATCGCGTTTCGGGTTCCAAATGAAAAACGGCACTTTCACCACAAGGCAGATGGGTTCCTCCAGGGAATCGACCTCTTCACGCAAGTTGCTCAAAGATTTGTCTGCTGGCCAGGTGGGTCTTGTTTGGAGTGGCGGCGTTTCTGGGGTCGTCGATGAGATTCGTATCACCGGTCGTTTGAATCTCGATTGGGTTCGTAAGCAGCTTCCCGAGTTTGATCCGATCCCAGCAACTGCGAAAGTTGATTCTGGCGGTCAATAGCCAAGTGAAACTCGACGCTGATTTTGATCACGGTTGCCTCTGAATCGGATATCCTTGCTTCTTCTTCAGGCAGGGTGAAATGAGCAGGGGTAGCCGTGGAACAGCGACGGGATGAGCTAGGATCAGACCCTGATTCCCAATTAGCACTTCTGAAGAAGAATCGTCCAAAAGTTCTTATCCTCAACTTCTTTTGGATGTTTCTCATCGTCATGCCAGTGGTGGTTCCCTTTATGGAATCCTACGGTCTGGGCATGGCGGAGATTTACCAACTGCAAGCGATCTTCGCCATCTCTGTCGTCCTGTTAGAGGTCCCCTCCGGTTATCTCGCCGATCTATTTGGGCGTCGAGTTTCACTGATTCTTGCCGGTGTCTTCCATGGATCCGCTTTTACGGTTCTTGCCCAATCAGAGGATTTCTGGGGATTTGTCGTCTTTGAGTTACTGGCAGCCCTTGGGAACAGTTTCTTTTCCGGTAGCGACGTCGCCCTGATCTACGATACCCAGGAAGCTCTTGGGGAAGATGCCGAAGATAGCAGCATGCTGGGCCGCAAGTTGATGTGGTCGCAGGTGGGTGAAACCGTGGCTGCTCCGTTGGGTGGGCTGCTGGTTTTGGGGGGAGTGACTTGGCCGGCCCAGGTCAACGCATGGGTGGCTTGGATCCCCTTGTTGGTGGCGATCACTTTGGTCGAACCCCCACGGCGGAAATTAGAGCATCGGCATCGAGAGAACTTTGGTCGTCTTCTAAAGCTGATCTTCCGCTCAGAAGCGATCCTGCGCTGGACCTTCCTCTCTCTTGTTTGTTATGGATTGACCACTTTGATGGCGGTCTGGGCCTTTCAGGGCTATTGGAAATCGATGCAGGTTCCCCTGGTTTGGTTCGGCATCCTTTGGGCGATCTATAATTTGACGGTGGGTATGACTGGGCGGTTTGCCACTGGCATGGAAAAGAGATGGGGGCCCAGGGCGGTGCTGCTCTTCATCGCGGCATTACCGATCACCGGTTACGGCGGGATGGCACTGTTTTATCAAGGGCCTGACACCTCGCTGGCATTCATGATCGGCGGAATCATCATCGGTTTGAGCTTCAGCGTCAGTCGTGGTCTCACGCAGGTGGTGACGAAGGGCGCACTCAATTCTCGTGTTCCTGCTGAGTTGAGAGCGACCGCAAACTCTCTTTCAAGCCTCGGCGTTCGAATTGGATTTGCGGTTTTGGGGCCCCTGTTGGGGTGGAGTTTTGATGAAAAAGGCTACTTCAGTAGCCTGTTGGTGGCCGCAGGAGTTTGCGTTTCATTTGCCTTGCTGGTTCAACTTCCCCTCGTTGCGCACCTTAAAAGCGCCAACAAGTAACGGTGATCGAGCAAAACACATCTCTAACTTTGTAGAGTTTAATAGTCGATCATCGTTGCGCGACGAATGCACATATGGCCATAAATTCCCAAAGTAACGGGAACGATCAGGGCCACAACGCGGTCAACAGTGGGAAAGTGAGCTCTTAGCGGTCCCGCTTCTGCTATTACATCTACTACAAAAGGTACAATCGCTGTGATGGTGACCCATGTAGGCATCTCAGGAAGCCTCCACTCATTTTTTGCATTGAGAGAGTTGAATTCTGATTTCCAGGCCCAGAACAAGAACGGAATCCACAGATAATTGAGATATGGAATCCAACAAAGAACAATTGCAAGGATGGCGTTTGGTGAGCCGCCATGTCGATTCAGAATTTCGAAGACATAGTAGATGTAGCGGAACAAAAACAAGGCCGCTGCGAAAGCAGTCGCCATCATAAAATTGGTAGGATTCTTAGACGTGCCGCCTGCAAGTATGAAGAGCAACATCATCGTACAAAATCCGACATATCCCGCAATCCACCAACCACTTCCGGGGAGTTTCTTAACCGCAAAGCTGTTTTAATCTGCAATCTGAATCGAAGTGACCAACTTTCCTTGGGCTTCAAATTCAACTTTTAGACCATCAACCAGCGGAGTGTCTGCGGATAATTTCGACGGATCAAAGTTATAACTCAAACCGTCGTCGCCCAAAATGCGACCTGAATTACCGTCAGTATCGATGAGCTCAATTTGACCACGCATCAGAAATCCGCCTCTCAGGTTTTGGTGAACGAGGTTACAATTTAAGAAAGTACATCGATTCAGACAATATGGTTCTTGAATTGCAGCAGCGAAGAGGACAACATAATCAGTACATCAGGATCGAGGGGGCCGGGTCGTCCGCGGATTTTTCCGGAGGCGATAGCTGGCCGGGGAGATGAGACACTTCGGTTTTCCGCTGTGTCCTGTTCCAGGGGAAAGGTCAGTACGGCCCCCTCCATATCCTTCTGGTTGGAACCTAGATCCTTCTGGACGGAGGCTAGGTCCTTCTGGACGGAGCCTTGATCCTTCTGGCGGAGCCTGAATCTCTTCTTCGATTTTTATTTTTGACCCACTTCCCATAACCATTTTGCTACGAAGGTCCACTGTCTTTGGCATTGGTGGATTTCTTCTGAGCGAGTACATTGCAGATAGAGTGATCCGGCGAATTTGAAACCGGACCCCGATGAAAGAGGAACCGATGTCGACCGATCGTTTGACCCGAAGAGGATTTCTCGGAACCGGAGCTGTTGCAGGTGCAGGTCTTCTTTGGGGTTCCAGTCTCGGCGGCTGTTCACTAGTGCAGGCAAAAGATGGACATGAGGGACTGCATGCGGGGTCTGAATCCCAAGCAAAGAATGTCATCTTTCTTGTCGCCGATGGAATGAATACAGGCACTTGGTCACTTGCCGATTACTACCTTCAGCATCAGAACGGCAGCAAAAATCTCGGCAATCGAAGAACTGAGTGGGTCCATCTTTACGCGGAGCGCCTAGTGAATCGCGCTTTGATGGAGACTTGCTCCGCCAATTCTCTGGTTACCGATTCCGCAGCTGCCGGTAGCGCCTGGGCCTGTGGCCAGAGGGTAAACAATGGGTCACTCAACTACAGCCCAGAGGGTCAGCCTCTAACCCCTCTCCATGATCTTGTGCAGAAGAGTGGCCGTGCTACCGGCCTGGTGACAACAACGAGAATGTCCCATGCTACGCCAGCCTCCTTTGCCACCTCTGTTCCTCAGCGTGGCATGGAAGACGCTATTGCCGCACAGTACCTCGACAAGGGAGTCGAAGTGCTTCTCGGTGGAGGCAGTCGCCACTTTGCCGCTGAGAGCCGGGCGGATGGAGAAGATCTCTTTGGGAAGTTCCGCAAAGCCGGTTACGAAGTCATCGGAAAGCGTGATGAACTGCTCTCTGTCACCGAAGTTCCCGATCGTCTGCTCGGTACTTTTTGGGGAACTCATTTGCCATATACCATCGATCGTAATCATCGCGAAGAGGTTGCACGTCAGGTTCCTACCCTGGCAGAGATGATGCGAGCAGCTCTGAAAGTACTCGACAGTAAACCCAATGGCTTCTTGTTACAGGTAGAAGGTGGTCGGGTTGATCATGCGGGCCATGGTAATGATCCAGGTGCGATCGTTCATGATCAGCTCGCATTCGATGAGTGCATTGCTGTCGCTCTGGAATACACACGCGATCATCCAGATACGTTAGTCGTCGTCACGACTGATCACGGTTGTGGTGGGTGTCAGCTCAATGGCATGGGGGCTTCCTATCTCGATACTGATAAAACATTTTTCAATGGGATCGATGCACTGAGCAGTAGTTTTGAATATCTCAGGAATCAATTCGGAGTGCTCTCCCGAGGTGAGTTCAAAGATCTCACCGAAGCATCGATTCAACTGGTTCTGACAGAGGATCAGCTTGATGTTCTCGATGGTTTGAAGAGTACGAATTACGGAGTTTCAACTCAGCTTCGCAAATGGTACGACCCGATTCAGCGAACCGGTGTCAACTTCACCAGTACGAATCACACTGGAGAGTTCGTCGAACTGAGTGCATGGGGGCCGGGTAGCGGAAACTTCAATTCCTTTGTCACCAACACCGATGTCAACGCTGTCGTGCGTCGGGTTCTGGGACTTTCTTGAGTTTTTCTTCCGCTTTAGCGGGGCCTTTGGGTAAGTCTGCCACTGTATTCGGGTGATTCCCCAAGAGTCCCTTGGCAACCTCCGGGGTTGGCGGCTTATTGCCGATGTACAGTTTCAAAATCAGATCGAGAAATTGACGGTCACCCTCGACCAAGATCTTCTCTTTACCTTGGCGAAGTTCGAGGCCTTTTCCAGGTAGGCAAATCAGTTTCATACTCGATCCCTTGGAGGCCGCTTTTACCGATTCGATAAATTTCTGAATCGAAGCTTTCAGTTTTTTATCGTTGGCAGGCTGGTTCGCTTTGATCGACTCCTCGTACGCCTCTCGCATCTGTTTTTGTGAGAGTGATCGAACGAAGCGTAATTCGAGGCAGCGGACCTGCTCCGAGCTGAGTAGCTGTTTGGCATTGGAGCTAGGTTTTTCTACCCAGAGGGCGACCCGGTACAGATCAAGGCCAAAGATTCCCCACTCGCACAGCGCTTCACCATTTTTCTTTAATGTCTTGTCAGCGATTTCCACAGTTTGGGGAAATGGATCTGCTGCTTGAACCTGGTTGGGGAAACTGATCAGATTGATCAGTAGCCATGCCAAGAGCAATAAGGATCTGTGTTGGGGCATCGGTGAGCGCAATCGGGTTTAGCTGAGGGCTGATCTATCAATCACCAAATATGACTTTCGCTCTAACGGTTCGCAACCACTATTCCTCAGTGGACAACCCTCAAGGATCGAATCTCAGTACTTGTCCCGCTTTTTCCAATAATGGTCGCAAATCCTCATATGGAACTTCGCCAACGGGAATTCCTTGTTGAATTGCAGCAGCAGCTGCAATGCCTGCAGATTCACCCAAAACAAAAAAGACTGGCTCCATTCGGGCGGAGCCAAAGGCGATGTGGCTTGCTGAGATCGCCACAGGGACGAGCAGGTTCGAACAAGAATTAGGAGGCGGCAAGATAGAACGAAAGGAGATAGGCCACGGATCGAAACCGTAGACTTGAATATCCCCTTCATTGCGAACATTGCCATCGATGATCCGACGATGAACATTATGGCTGTCCATACCATAACTGGCGAGTCCGATCGGATCTTCGATCTTCTCCAATCCACGTACATGCTTTTCAGTCATGACTACGGTGGAGACCATCCGACGACCTTCACGGATGTAGAGCCGCCATGGCCAACCGTCATGATCGACAAATTCATCCGCCGCTGGCTGCCAACGGTTTACTTCATTACGGACCTTTTCCGGAACTCTGGGGTGTTGAGCCAGAGTCCAGATCAGTCCTTGCTGCCAATTTCGGTGTGCTTCGAAGATCTTTTTACGATCCTCATCTGACCCTTCCAAATAGCCGATGTTTCCGCCGATGAAATCGGTCGAGACTGGACCATTATTGTTCACGTCAGATTTACGGTTTGGCATGTGGACGATGTGCCAAGGAGTAAAGGTTGACCCAAGGTCGTATTGACGGAGGAGCATCTCATAATCGCTCGCATCGTAGTTGGCTGGTTTTTGCCACGCGCGCTGGTTTTCGGGATCATCGGTTAGGCACATGCGAAAGCAGTAAGCCTGAACCCCTTTGTCAGCAGATCCGTCTTCGGGATGGGGCGGGGGGAGAAGACCTGGTAGCCACTTTGATTGAGGATCTTTCGGATCGACTTTGGCACTCACCGCTTCCTTGAACTGGTGCTTGGTCGCTCGCAGGTTTTGCACCCCGTTGAGAGTCTCCCCATATTGCTGATTCGATTCCCGTCCGCTGGTGAATGGAACCTGGCAGAGGGGTAAGAGATCTCCTTCATAGGATGCATCGATGAATATCTTTCCCCTGACCATTTCACCGCTTTTTAGACGTAATCCGATCAGTCGCCACGGAATAGAGCGGGTAGTTGCTGCCGTGGTCCGATCGATGGGCGCATTACGAAGTACTCGAACGCCCACTTCAGTGAGCATTTTTTCTAAGATGGCTTCCGCCACGTGTGGCTCAAAGGTCCAGGCCACATCTTCACCCGTTTTGTGACCGCGGCCTTTGAAATCACTCTTCTCTTGTCGGTTCCATGAGTTTGGTTTTTCGTAGTGTTGACGCAGGTTGCGGTAAAACTCTCGACCAATACCGCCGACAGTTGAGCCGGCTCCCACGTCAGTGGCCCCGAGTCCACTGGTGGTCAAGCCTCCGAGATGCTTGTGAGGAGAGATGAGAATGACTTTTAGCCCTGCGCGACTGCCAGCTATCGCTGAAGAGATGCCAGCAGGGGTGGCATCGTAGACGACTAAGTCGGCTTGCAAGTTAGAAGACTCTAGCGCGTTTACATCGACGAGGTGCGAGTTTTGTAGGGCCCATAGAAGGACAAAAGCCAGCAATCCACCGTCGAAGATCATTGGTCTTTCAGCAATCGGTAGATGGTTTTGGAGTTGGCCTGTTCTTCAAAAGCTTTCATGAAAGTGGCCTCGTCTGGAACGAAAAAGCCATCCTTCGGCCACTTTGAACCGATCTCTGGTTTGTTTTTGAAGGTGTTGATTTTTTCAAGGTAGGAACGATAAGCATCACGAAAAGCGATGCGTGCAGCATTGATGATTTGAAGGTATTCCTCCGCACTGACCGTGGCGTGGGGGTAAGACCAAGTGGTCGCACCCATGACGTCATCCAGTTTCCAGTCTGTTTTGGGAGAACCAGGATGTTGGTTGTGGCAGGTGACACAGGCCTGAGCTCCAGCAATGTCTGGAAACATTGCCATCTCGAGGTTTGTACGAGAGTCGGTAAAGAACTCAGGTTCACGGCTTTCTAAGATCTTTTCAAAGCGAGTGATTTGATCGCCTTTGAAAGCATTGGTTGGCGTGATGGGCATGTGGGATCCGAGGAGCAGCTCTACTCCGATCCCTTGCTTTGAAAGACTGGCGGAGGCCTGGCTTAGAAATAAGGCCGGCAAGGGACCTGCGTCTACTCCTTGGTTTTCCCAGCGTTCGTCAAATTCTAGTCCAACTTTTTTTCCAGCGCCGACGATGCTTTTTGTGTAAAGGGTTCGTACCACATCGTTTTCAGCAGCGATGGTAGTTAACACTTCTCGAATAGGAATCGTTGCGCCACTACTTCGGCGATTATTGTCTTGAAGAGGTACTGGTGCACTGACCACACTCCAGACGATCAACAGAACCAAGCTTAGAGCTAGTAAGTGGGAAAAACTGATCTTCATGGAGAACTCTTCCTCTCTTCTGGATAAGGTTGCAATAGGTTTCCGTAAGGTGCAGGGGCATCGCCATCGAGATACATCTGAACTTCTTCAACAGGGATGGCCTCTGAGAGCAACAGTGGAGATTTGTACCCATGGCTGCCGTGGAACTCATGGCATTGTAGGCAGGTCTCCCATCGCTCTTCAGCGATAAGCGTGGTGTGCTTTGGGGTAATCGTATCCTCTTTGTTGCCCCAAACGTCATGGCAGTGCATGCAGAAGTTCATCGAATGCACAAGATTGATTGAAGAATGATGATCATGGCAACCCGAGCATTCGTGCTGGCTGAGGTTTTCACGTAAATCAAAATATTCTGAGTGAACCATTCGATGCTCAGGGTGACGATTGTTCGGCATCTCATGGCAATCTTGGCAGTCATTTGAATCGACAGGTTCTGTAATGAACGCTGCGCCGCTTTCCCGCAATCCTAGCCAATGGTGCACATTAGCTTGAACTTGCTGTCTGACACTTCCTGGGGCCGTTTGGTGACACTGATGGCAAGCCATCCCTTCATGCATCTCCCGATCTCCTCCAGGGCTTAGGAATTGTTCCTGCTGGGGTGAATTGATCACCACAAAGAGAATAAGAGTCAACAAAACGCCAACTCGTATAGGGCCTGTTCGAGGGAAGCCACCTTGAATCATGATGGCCCTCCATGTCCAAGGATCAGCCATACGTGAAGTAGCGCCAACGCACTTAGTAAAATCGAAATGATGATATGGGGATAAAGCCACTTCTTGAGATAGCTGCGTTGCGCTTTTGGTTCAGAGATCAGGGATCGATCGGCAACTCCGATGATGGTGTGAATCAAGAACAGCACTGAGATGAGCCCAAGAATCCCTGCGCCGATAGAACTTCCATGAAGCAGTAGAAGTAAAGGTGACAATGCACCGATTCGACGATGAAGTTTTAGGGAAGTAGAAGAATCAGTGGTCGATCGACGAGCTCTCTGAAGTGGAAGAATCCATTGCCATACAAGAAAGCCTAGCAAGGCCCCGCCGGAAACCCAGCGGCCAGTTATCGATTTTTGCCATGACTTAAGCCCTTCTGGTAGAAGGTCCATTCCTAGGGCGAAGATCGTCAAGACTGTCAGCGTGATTCCCATAAGGATGGTCCACCGATCAGTAGGAATCGATTTCACTCCTGTTGAACCACGAGCATGAAAAAGCTCTCTGGAAATTGATTCTTTATCGATACCTAACTTTACTAATTTCTTTTTCACTGCAAGTTCATAGGATTCGGGTCCGCAAATCATCCAGCGAGCGGTTGGGTATGCGGATTGATATCGCTTGAGGTGATCCAGCCGAATACGTTGGCCACCTAATGTTTCACGTGGGTGATATTCAATGTCCGGATTTTGATCAGCGAGCTGAGTCAATTCTGCATGGCAAGGACCTTTTGAAAAGGTATGGAAAGAGTGGTCGACGATGATTCGTGGACCGGAATCCAATTCTGACCGTGTTCTGGCGATGCTGAGCGCTGGAGTTACACCAATCCCCCCAACCAACAAAATGACCGGGTCACTCAAATTCATGTCAGCAGCAAATGCACCGGTTGGTTGTGAGACGGTCAGAGTGTCAGTTCCTGGTTTAGCTGTAGAGAGCCAACGAGAAAAAATGCCGTGGGGTTCTCGTTTAAATGTGATTTCACGCCAGCGTGTTTCCGATGCGGGACAAGTCAGAGTGTATGAACGTCGGATTGTTTCACCATATATATCTGTTTCTAAACGAACGTGTTGTCCTGCAATGAAAGGTCTTAATGGCGATCGGTCATCGGGGGTGAAGCGTACCCTGCAATACCCGGGTTGAAATTCTGCGACTTCGATGAGGTCCATTTTTTGAGAGTCAGGTCCGTTGCAGAGTGTAGCGAGATCACCGCGGCAGCCTCCGCAGACAGTTCCTGCACCGGTCTTCTGCATGACATTTTCAACACTACGGGAGGCGGCTGAGGATTCTTCCAAAATTTCAGATCGAGTGAGTTGCATGCATTGGCAGACAATTTCTTGATCACCAAAGCTTTTAAAAAGATTGCCAGTTTTTTCGAAGTTTTGTAATTGCTCTGCATTGAGCACAGCTTGGCTGCGCATCGCTTCGACAACTTGGCCTGCTTCTGGGTGGGGACCAAGGAAGCTTGCCGAACAGATGGTTCCGTTTGCGATCTCTAAGTGGCGCAGTATGTTTCGGCCTTTATCTTCGTATGAAAACAGGATTCCCGCTTCTTTGTTACCGATGATTTCCATCGTTGCGGAATCTGTGAAGACTCTGAAGTCGGTAATCAGTTGGCGTTCAGTATCGAGTTGAAGTGTCGATGAAAAGCAAGGTTGATCTTCGATTTGATACTGAAACTGCAGGACAACCTCTTTGAGGCGCGTACGGTAAATCTTTCTCAAGGTCATGATGTGACTGGCGAAATCGGGATTGCTGCGGGCGAGATTGAGGAAGTCCCCTGATTTCCAAACCAAGACTTTGCATGGGCCCTTTGACTTGGCCGTTGCTGATCGCGGAATCCCCTGGGAGACTCCTAGTTCACCAAAAATCTGTCCTTGGCCGAGAGTAGAAAGGACAGATTCATCCTTGGAGAGAATTTCGATTTCTCCATCCAAGATTAAATAAACTTCTTCTGAGGGAGACCCAAGTTCGAAGATGATCGTATCTGAAGAAATGGATTTTTCTTCGTAGTTGAGCCGTGAGATTCCTTGGCGTGTCATCAGGTTGAGCAATGGTGATCGTGCAACCAGTTCGTCATGACTTTCGAATTTTTCGCCGCGCTTTGCGCTGTGACCGAGAAATTTAGTGAATGCGCCGATCTCTCTGATCGCTGAGTAGGAGATCTCCAACAATGCTGAGTCACCTCGCGCTCTGACTGAAGCACTGCGGGTTTGGTTT